>JAZNTG010000042.1:0-41891 GCA_045591645.1 Acutalibacteraceae bacterium
TGCATCTTCTTGCCAAGAATACCTGTTGGCTTAACAAGGAGCACAATAATCAATACAGCAAACACTATAGCATCAGATAACTTAGATGAAATATAAGCCTTACTTAATATTTCAATAATACCCAAAATAATTCCACCGATAAATGCACCCGGTATTGAACCAATACCACCAAATACAGCTGCTACGAATGCCTTAATACCAGGCATTGATCCTGTATATGGTGAAAGTGTTGGATATGCTGAACATAAAAGCGCACCTGCAATGGCAGCAAGAGCTGAACCGATAGCAAATGTAAGTGAAATAGTTCCATTTACATTGATACCCATAAGCTGAGCTGCGCCTCTGTCCTCGGAGACCGCGATCATAGCTCGGCCTGTCTTTGTGTATTTTACAAAGAGAGAAAGAGCGAGCATTATCGCCACCGAGCAACCAAGGGTGATAAGCATATATACAGGTATCGTGAGTCCTGCTATGTTGATGTTACCGAAGTCAGCAACTATAACCATTTTCGGAGCCGAGCCGAAGATAATCTGCGCTGTTGACTGCAGAAGATAGCTGACACCGATAGCCGTGATGAGCACAGCTAGGGGCGATGCGCCTCGAAGAGGTTTATAGGCAACCTTCTCAATGGTTATTCCAAGCAGCACGCAGAATATCACGGCGGCAAGAAGTCCAAGAATCGGATTGCCGAGAGCAGCCATAGTAACAAATATCATATAGCCGCCCACCATGATAACATCACCGTGCGCAAAGTTCAGCATCTTTGCAATACCGTAGACCATTGTATAGCCGAGAGCTATAATGGCGTAGGTGCTTCCGATACTGAGACCGTTTAACAAAGTTTCAATAAATTCCATAAAAAATCCTACATTCTAATTAGAACAATTTGCCGGAGTAGAAAATCCACACCGGCAAATCTGTTCTATTTATGTTTTGTTACAAAAATTATTTCTCGTCAGCTACATTAGCGGTCTTGAGAACATACTTAACAGCGCCTTTTTCAACGTAGCCGTTAGACTGCCACTTAATGTTGTTGCCGGTAACGCCCGAATAGGTGAATCCGCCGTTAAACTGCTCTTTAAGGATGTCAGAAAGGTCAGAAGCAGAGATGGTAACGTCGATCTCCTTGCCTGCAGCCTTTGCAGCCTTCATAGCATTGAAGATAGCATATACGCAGTCATAAGCAGAAGCGCCAAACTGGTTAAGGGTGTCTGCGCCGAACTTCTCAGTGTACTTCTTGATGAAGTCAGCAGCAGCGCCTTCAGTAGCATTAGAGTCAAAGTGAGAAAGCATAGAAACTTCCTGAGGAATTACAGAGAAGTCCTCGAACTGACCTGCAAGGCCGTCAAATCCGTCGCAGCCGTAGTAAACAGCGTCTGCAGCGATGATGGACTTCGCCTGATTCATAAATACAGAAGCGGGCTGATAGTAGATGGGCATGAAGATGAACTTGCAGTCCTTAAGAGTAGCTATCTGAGTAGAGAAGTCAGAAGCATTGCCTGTAAATACAGTCTCAGTAACCTTGATGGAAGAATTGAGAGCAGCCTTGAACTGATCATAGATGCCCTTTGAATACGGGTCGTCAGACTTGTAGAATACGCCGATCTCAGCGAGGTTAAGGCCGTTTACATACTCAGCAGCAACCTTACCCTGGTTTCCGTCTGCGAAGCACATCTGATATCCGTTTTCAAACTCAGGAATCTTGTCACCCGAAGCAGAAGGTGTGAGGAAGAATACATTATCTTCCTTAGAAAGCTTTGAGTACTCAAGTCCGGGAGCGGTGGTAACTGTACCGAGCGATACCTGCATGCCGCCTTCAAGCATAGAAGCATAGTTTGCAGCAACCTTGGTAGCGTCGTGAACGTCGTCGGTAGCAACGAGCTCAAACATAACTCCGTCAAGTCCGCCTGCGGCATTGATCTCGTCAACAGCCATCTGTGCAGCGTTCTTAACAGCAACGCCGTAAACAGCAGCCTCGCCTGTAAGCGGTCCCGAAACGCCGATAACGAACTTGTCGTTGTCCTTAGTGTAGTTTGCTCCGCCGCAGCCGGCTAAACAGCCAAGGCAAAGAACGAGAGCCATTACTACAGCAAAAATCTTTGTCATTTTCATAATAAAAGTCTCCTCTGTGTTAATTATATGTAAAGCAAATTACATTTTTAATATTTTAGCATATTAAAGCGATATAGAAAAGTGACAAAATTCACAAATTTATGTGCCGCTATAGTACGAATTTACTAAATATAAATGCAAAATGGGTAAATTTCCCCAATATTATCGGTTATCAGAGCCTTGTGCCGCATTGTCAATGCCTGACCGCCTTCTCATTTTTATACCCGACCACATAAGTATGATTATCTGCCCCGGAATTCCAAGTACAAAAAGTATCCACCAGTTAAGTCCTAAAATAAGCAACGTAAGGTAAACCGCTGCGAGTGCAGACCACATAAGCAGAGAAATAATTATGTAATTTATCCTCTGATTGAACCATATCGAGTTGAAAACCAACCAGACTATCGATGAAGCAGGCACCGCCCACACAAAGGCTAGCCAGCGGTAGGACACTTCCACCGATGCAATGTCTGTAGATACATATATAAATGTAGCCACCAGCCAAACGAGCACTATGCTGATGCCCGTTATCAGCGAGCGATTGCGCACCTTGTCGCCTCCGAGCTCCTTTACGGGTGCGGCTTCGGTCTGCTCGTGTACAAGATAATCAAGAGTTACCCCAAACAGCTCGGATATACGCACAAGCACCGAAACATCGGGAACAGACTCTCCTCTTTCCCACTTGGAGACCGCCTTATCGGTGTAGCTAAGCTTATCGGCAAGCTCTATCTGAGTCATTCCTGCCGAGATTCTGAGATCCTGTATGTTTTTTGCTATTATAGGCTTTAGATCGTTCATCATATTACTCCTATATCGCGGCTGGCAGCCATAGAAATTGATAATGAATAGTGGATAATTTCAGTTTTTCGGCGACGCGCCGCCGTCGGTCCAAGGCTATTATATCACAACCCGTAGAATAAATCAAGGTCCATAAATAAAGGATTATGTGCGCGTATTCTACCGACGGTAGAGTCGAATTTTGTCAACTCTACCGTCGGTTTTTCGTCGGTATAATAGTTTTTTAATAGAGTAGGTTTAAATTGATATGATTTGCGGCTATACTTTTAGTGCGGCCGATTTTTATCGACCGTTCTTATTTTGAATTTTTTCGGAGATGAACGTATGAACAGCTATGTGATACTTACCGATTCTGCTTGTGACCTAAAGCCCGACTATCTTGAAGGGCTGGGTGTAAAGTTTTTAAGCCTTTCCTTCGTCTTTACAGATGAGGATAAGTCTTACGGAAACTTTGACCTTTCCCCAACCGACTTCTATGCTCAGATGAAAAACGGCAGAAGCGCAAAAACTTCCGCTGTAAATGTTTCCGCATTCAAGGACTTCTTTGAATGTGAACTTAAAGAGGGTAAGGATATCTTGTATCTTGGCTTTTCCTCAGGTCTCAGCACTACATATAACTCTGCTTGTATTGCAGCCAGTGAGCTATCCGAGGATTATCCTGAGCGCAAGATCATCTGTGTAGACTCACTTGCCGCTTCAGCAGGCTTTGGTATGCAGGTCTACCTTACTGTAAAGGAAAAGGAAAAAGGCGCATCTCTGGAAGAAACTGCCGATTTTGCAAAAAGGGTTGTTCCTTCACTTGCGCATTGGTTCACCGTCGATGATCTTGAATATTTAAAACGCGGCGGCAGAGTTTCCCCCACAGTTGCATTTGTCGGCGGACTTCTTGGTATAAAGCCGATACTTCACGTCGACGACGAGGGTCATCTTACAAAGGTCACAACCGCCAGAGGCAGAAGGGCTTCAATTAACGCCCTTGCCGATAAATACAGCGAAAACGCGCTCGACCGCGACGGTCCTGTATGGATATCTCATGCCGACTGCGAGGAAGATGCTAAGGCTCTTGCGGCTGTAATAAAGGAAAAATACGGTGCAGAGGTCTCTCTTATTACCGATGTAGGTCCTGTTATCGGCGCTCATGCCGGCCCCGGTACAGTCGCACTTTTCTTCCTTGGTAAAAAACGATAGCCCATGACGAGAACAAGGCTTCGCGACCGACTTCTACCAGACTATACCAAGGGAGAAGAAATTTTTAACTATGTTTCCCACATCGTCGGAGGCGGCTTCGGCGTTATAGCGCTGATACTCTGCGTGGTTCGCTCGGTTCTTCACTCAGACCCTTGGGCAGTAGTAGGAAGCGCTATATATGGCGCTTCGCTGATAGCGCTTTACGCTATGTCGAGCATTTACCACGCTCTGACACACCCTACAGCCAAAAAGGTCTTTCAAGTGCTTGACCATTGTACGATATATTTTCTTATCGGAGGAACCTATACTCCTATCCTGTTTTGCTCTATACGACCTGTTTCTCCTGTATGGGCGTGGGTCATCTTCGGACTCGTTTGGGGACTTGCGGCTATGGCGGCTACCTTTACGGCGATAGACCTGAAAAAATATGCCGTTTTATCTATGATATGCTATATCGGTATGGGTTGGTGCATAGTTATCGCAGCTCCAACAGCGATAGAGGCACTTCCCTTTGCGGGACTTATGTGGCTGCTCGCAGGAGGTATTGCCTACACCGTCGGCGCAATATTTTATGGATTTGGTAAAAAATGCCGATACATCCACTCGGTATTCCACCTATTTGTGGTGCTCGGCAGTATTCTGCAGTTTATATGTGTTTTCTTTTATGTAATTTAGAAAGGTCCCTTTATTATGAATAGCAAGCGTATTAAAATTGTGGCTGACTCCTCAGCTGACCTCTTTTCCCTATCCTCAGTCGATTTTGAGTCGGCTCCGCTTAAAATAATTACCGCTGACAAGGAATATGTTGACGATGAAGCTCTCGATGTAAGGGCGATGGTCGCAGAGCTCGGAGAATATAGCGGTAAATCGTCTACCTCCTGCCCTAATGCGGGAGACTGGCTCAGCACTTTTGGCGATGCCGAAGAGATATACTGCGTCACCATCACTGCCACACTCTCAGGCAGCTATAATGCCGCTATGCTCGCAAAGCAGACCTATGAGGAGCAGTATCCCGACCGCCGTGTATTTGTACTGAACACGCTCACCGCGGGCCCCGAGATCGCGCTGATAATAGAGAAAATAGAGGAGCTTATACTGGCGGGTAAGGATTTCGACTATATCTGCAAAGCGGTCACAAAATACGCGCTTAAAACAAAGCTTCTTTTTATGCTTGAGTCTATGAAAAACCTTGCAAACAACGGACGAGTCAGTCCCTTGGTCGCAAAAATGGCAGGGCTTCTTGGCATACGCGTTGTAGGAAAAGCAAGCGATCGGGGAGACCTTGAGCCGCTTAGCAAATGCCGCGGCGAGAAAAAAGCACTTGAGACCATCGTTCAACATATGAAAGCTCTCGGCTTTGCAGGCGGTAGAATACGTATAGCTCACTGCTTTAATGAAAATGCCGCGAACGAACTCTCGGCTCTTCTTAAAAAGGAATTTAAAAACGCGCAGATAAAGCTCTATAACTGCAAAGCCCTCTGCAGCTTTTATGCCGAAAAGGGTGGCTTGCTCGTAGGCTTTGAAACATTATAATATATCTCAGCTGTGGCACACTTTATATAAAAGTGTGCCACATTTATAATTGTTATAAATATTAAAAGCTTAACGAATGGACACACTACGTAAAGAAAAAAGCAGAGCAAATTTTTGCTCTGCTTTTGTTCTGCTTTTTTGCTTTATGAAAGGTATACCTTTCATTTATCTTATTTAATTACGTCCTTAGAACGGTCAACGTATGAGGTGTGGAGAATCTCATGAGCTTTGTGGCTGCCCGGCTTCTCGAAGTACTCTTCATAGAGTGCTTTAACAACAGGGCTCTCGTGAGATTTTCTAAGGGTATTAGCCTCATCATAGCTATAGAGTGCCTTTGCACGCTCAGCGCGAAGGTCGATGTTCTGACGTACAGAGGTAGGCTGGATGGGCTGACCGCCGCCGTTTACGCAGCCGCCGGGACAGCACATAACCTCGATGAAGTGGTAGTTCTTCTCTCCGTTTTCAACAGCGGTGAGGACCTTATCAACAGCATCCAGTCCGCTTACAACACAGATATTAACATCCATACCTGCAACATTCAGGGTAGCCTCCTTAACAGCGTCGATACCACGAACTGCAGTGAACTCTACCTTATCGAGCTCCTTGCCTTCAAGAACCTCAGCAACGGTACGGAGAGCTGCCTCCATAACACCGCCGGTTGCACCGAAGATAACAGCTGCACCTGTAGACTCGCCGAGAGGAGAGTCAAACTTCTCGTCGGGGAGATTTACGAAGTCGATACGAGCTCGCTTGATCATACGTGCAAGCTCACGTGTGGTGATGGAGATATCAAGGTCTGGAACGCCTGCCGCATTCTGATCGTCACGTGCGATCTCAAACTTCTTCGCGGTACAAGGCATTACAGATACAGAAACGATATCCTTAGGATCAATGCCGTTCTTCTCTGCATACCAGGTCTTAATAACAGCGCCGAACATCTGCTGAGGAGACTTGCAGGAAGAAAGGTTGGGAAGGAGATTGGGATGATACATCTCGCAGAACTTGATCCATCCGGGTGAGCAAGAAGTGATCATCGGGAGAGCTCCGCCGTTCTTTACTCTGTCGATAAACTCAGTTCCCTCTTCCATAATTGTAAGGTCAGCACCGACGTTTGTGTCAAATACCTTGTCGAAGCCGAGACGGCGAAGAGCGGCAACCATCTTGCCCTCAACACCTGTACCGATCGGCATACCGAAGTCCTCACCGAGAGCGGCACGAACTGCAGGAGCAGTCTGAACGATAACAGTCTTTGTGGGGTCATTCAGAGCCTCAAAGAGCTTGTCGGTGTCATCCTTCTCACGAAGAGCGCCTGTGGGGCAGTTTACGATACACTGGCCGCAAGATACGCAGCCAACCTGATTAAGAGGCAGGTTGAAGCCGCAAGCGATATTGGTATCGATACCGCGGTCGTTAGCACCGATAACGCTGACCTTCTGTGCCTTACAAGCGGCAACGCAGCGGCGGCAAAGGATACACTTATTATTGTCACGGATCATATGAGGAGCAGAACAGTCGAGCGCATATTCGGGCTTCATACCGTCAAACTTAGCCTCGTCGGTTACACCGTAGTCGGTGCAAAGAGCCTGGAACTCGCAGTTGCCCGAGCGTACGCAAGAAAGGCACTTGCGCTCGTGGGTAGAAAGCATAAGCTCCAGAGTCATTTTTCTTGACTTCTGAACCTCGAGAGAATTGGTCTTAACTTCCATTCCCTCGGTTACGGGGTATACACAGGAAGCAACGATTCTGAAACCGCGTCCCTCGTTAACCTCAACAACGCAGATACGGCAAGCACCGATCTCGTTCATTTCCTTCATAAAGCAGAGGGTAGGAATTTCAATTCCGACCTGACGTGCTGCCTGGAGTATAGTAGTACCGGCAGGTACGGAGACTTCCATACCGTCGATCTTAAGATTAATCATTTTAGCCATAGTATGTTTCTCCTTTCCTTAGCCTTTAATTATAGCCTTGAACTTACAGGTGCCAACGCAAGCGCCGCACTTTACGCACTTATTGGGATCGATCTCCCAAGCAGGAAGCTTCTTGCCGGGGGCTGTGTAGTCGGTCTTGGTGATAGCATCTGCAGGACACTGCTTCGCACACATTCCGCAGCCAAAGCACTTATCCTTGATGATAGAATATGTAAGAAGGCTCTTACATACGCCAGCGGGGCACTTCTTGTCAACGATATGAGCAACATACTCATCTCTGAAGAACTTGAGCGTTGAAAGAACGGGGTTGGGAGCGGTCTGACCGAGTCCGCAAAGAGCGTTCTTCTTAATGTAGTAGCAAAGCTCTTCCATCTTGTCGAGATCCTCGAGAGTTCCCTTACCCTCGGTGATCTTATTCAGCATTTCGAGAAGTCTCTGAGTACCTACACGGCAGGGAGTACACTTACCGCAGGACTCATCAACGGTGAACTCGAGGAAGAACTTAGCGATATCAACCATACAGCTGTCTTCGTCCATTACGATAAGTCCGCCTGAGCCCATCATAGAGCCGATAGCAAGAAGGTTATCGTAGTCAATCGGAATGTCAAGATGCTCTGCAGGGATACATCCGCCGGAAGGACCGCCGGTCTGTGCTGCCTTGAACTTCTTGCCGTTCGGGATGCCGCCGCCGATCTCTTCTACAATCTGACGGAGTGTGGTTCCCATAGGAACCTCAACAAGTCCTGTGTTCTTGATGTTTCCGCCGAGTGCGAAAACCTTGGTTCCCTTAGATTTCTCAGTACCGATAGAATTGAACCAATCAGCACCCTTTAAGATGATCTGAGGAATGTTTGCATAGGTCTCAACGTTGTTGAGAACAGTAGGCTTGCCGAAAAGACCCTTAACTGCCGGGAAGGGAGGACGGGGTCTGGGCTCACCGCGGTGACCCTCGATAGAGGTCATAAGAGCGGTCTCCTCGCCGCAAACGAATGCGCCTGCACCGAGACGAATCTCCATATCAAACTCAAAATCGGTACCGAAGATGTTCTTACCTAAAAGGCCGTATTCGCGAGCCTGATTGATAGCAATGCCAAGACGGCTTACTGCGATAGGATACTCAGCACGAACGTAAACAAAGCCGCGGTTTGCGCCGATAGCATAAGCGGCGATAGCCATAGCCTCGATAAGCGCGTGGGGGTCACCCTCAAGAACCGAACGGTCCATAAATGCGCCCGGGTCACCCTCGTCGGCATTGCAAGCAACATACTTCTGGTCAGCGTCCTTTACAAGGTTGCGAGCGAGCTCCCACTTCTTGCCTGTGGGGAAGCCTGCGCCGCCGCGTCCGCGAAGACCTGAAGCAAGGATGGTTTCAATAACCTGATCGGGTGTCATTTCGGTAAGAGCCTTACCAAGAGCAGCATAACCGTCCATTGCTATGTACTCGTCAATATTCTCGGGGTTGATAACACCGCAGTTACGAAGAGCTACGCGCATCTGTGAACGGTAGAATGCGGTATCGTTAAGGGATGCATGCTCGGGTTCAATGTGAGTAGCATCGCCTGTGTCATTGTAAACAAGACGTTCAACAACGCGGCCCTTTAAAAGATGCTCGGAAACGATTTCCTCAACATCCTCGGGCTTAACCTGTGAATAGAATGTTCCGTCAGGGTGGACAATAACGACCGGACCGAGAGCGCAAAGACCGAAGCATCCGGTCTGAACGATCTTGACCTCTTCGGTAAGTCCCTGAGCCTTGAGTGCGTCCTCAAAAGCGCCCTGAATGGACTTAGAGCCCGAAGATGTACAGCCTGTACCGCCACAAATCAGTACGTGTGCACGAATCATAATATATACCTCCTAATTGCTAAACCAATTATTTAATAATGTATTCTTCGATGACCTTGCCGCCTTTGAGGTGCTTCTCAATAACCTCAGCTACCTTTTCGGGGTTCATCTTTACATAAGTAACCTTTTCCTTGCCTGCTTCGTAGATCTCTACGACGGGCTCATACTGACAAATTCCGATACAACCGGTCTGTGTAACTGTAACGTTAGCGGTCAGTCCTGCATCGTTGATTCCTTCAACAAAAGCCGAAAGAACAGGGCGGGCGCCTGCTGCGATTCCGCAGGTAGCCATACCGACAACAACGCGGGTCTCGGTGCTGCCCTCACGGATAACGACCTTGTCCTTCATCTTGTCTCTGATTGCTGCGAGTTCTGCCAATGACTTCATAGTTTTCTTTCCCTTCTATAATTAATGAAATTATATATATTGTTCATTAAGATATTCTTTTATCCAAAGAATTACCTCAATGTTGTTTAAAGGTATATCGCCAAGGATAAGCCTCAGCTCCTTTGTGTCGAGTTCTACGCGTTTTTCCTCCATCTGATGGATAAACGAAAACTCGGTATCGGGGTTACACTGGATAAGTGTCACCACCGTTTCGACTATGTCGCCGAGCGGCGCCGCGTCGATATGGTTTTTAAAAAAGGTTGCCGAGGTGGTAGTGCCGTGAGAATCGGGATGCTCCTCAAAATGCTTCGAGGTTATCTCGACTCTGCCGCCCGTCTGCTCAGCCGCCATTTTAAGCAGCGGAATACCAAGACCTACAGGCCTTGTCGTTCTGGTTGTTGTAAACGGGTCGGTCACTGCTGCCAGAAAATCGGGCTTCATACCGCATCCGTCATCCGAAACCGAAAACTTTAGCATATCCGCTGTTTCGATTATCTCTATTGTGACGTTTTTGGCTTTAGCCTTTATTGAATTTTCTGCAATATCAAGTATATTTAAGGATAATTCTTTCATTTTTGACCCCTTAAATATTCAAAAAGTCTTTTTCTTACAAGATCGCTCGAATAGGGCTCGTCGTCGAGCTCTATAAAGTCCGCGGCATCGCGCATATCCCAAAGATAGTGCGCATCCGAGCCTACAAGACGTATCTTGTTTTTAAGCGTCTCAAATCGGTTTTCATATTCAATTTGCTTATCTGCGTTATGAAGCTCATAACAGTCAAAGTCCGCATCCTCGGGGTAAACACCGAGGATCGACACGATACCGTTTGCGGTACGGTCGATATGGGCGGGATAGCATACACCGCGGAATTTTTTTACAAGCTCGGACACATCGTCTGCCGAGATATCTGTAGCATTGGAAAGAAGAAACTCCTCTTCGCCGAGGATATTATCCTCCTCATCCATTATCTGCTGACGACCGAAGATATTGGGTCGGTTTTTAACCTTTACGATATGCTGCTCTATTTCATCGCTGAAAGCGAGCGCTTCCTCTAGTTTTTCGAACAGACAAACAATATGTATATCCTCTGCCGTTGTAAGCTCCATACCCGCTACCGCGATAATACCGTAATGCTTTGCCGCTTTGAAAAATGCAGGGCAATTTTTCGCAGTATTATGGTCGGTAAGAGCTACGATGTTAAGACCTGCCAAGGTGGCGGCACCTGCGATATTCGCAGGGGTCATATCGTCATCTCCGCAGGGAGAAAGACAGGAATGAATATGAAAATCGTAGTAATAGCGGCTCAAGGTAACAGCTCCGAAAGGCCGTTTGCCAGAGCGTAGGCGCTTTTATCTGACGAGAGAATATTTATCCCTCGGTCCAAAGCGGTCTTTTCAACCTCCTCGTCGACCGTGACTCCCTCCGCAAGTATTATGCAGGCGGTATCACATAACGTCGCTACGGCAACGATATTGGCATTTGACATAATAGTGATCCAAGCGTCGCCCATTTTTGCCGCACCCATGACCCAGCTTAGCAGGTCACCGATGTAACAACCCGTGACCTCGCGGTCACCGTCGGGCAGAACGATGGCGGTAAGCTCTAATCTATCTTTTAACTCATTTACCGTCATTCTGTTCACCTTCTGTCAGATTTTTTAATCTCATTATAACGCAGGCATCTATATCGCGTTCACCTCTAACGATATCTTCTGCCAACGCTCTGCAGTTAGGCGCACCACAGGCGCCGCAGTCGGTACCGGGTAAGGTCTCACGAATCGACTGCATTTTCGCCATCATTCTCATCGACTCTCCGATATTGTCGGCAAGCCGGTTCATAGGCATATATTCGGGGACATCCTCAAAGAATGTGTCCTCGGGTATAAATTCCCTTCCCTCATGGAAGTTCTGGGAAATAGGCAGATAGCGGCGCAGAGTCTGCAGTCTTGCCTTTGCGATAAAGGGGTTTTCCATAGTCAGCACACCGCCGACACAGCCGCCCGTACAGGCGTTGAGTTCGATAAACTCAAGATTAGGTATGGTGCCGTTCTCTATCTGGTCAAGTATCTTTATGCAGTTCTCTATTCCGTCAGCGGCAAGATACTTCTCATTGAATATCGCTGCCGATTCTCCGCCCGAGGTCGCCCAGCTGATACCGATAACTCCCGAACGGGAGAGCGGAGCAGGGGGCATTTCCCTCTTCATTAAATTTATAAGCTCAAAATAAACATCGCTTATCGAAACAACGCAGTCAACAGCACTCTTGTAGCTGCCGAAGCCGTTTTTGACATAGCTTGCCTTTGCAGGACAGGGAGATATAAAGCAAACGCCTATATCTTCAGGTTTCAAGTCCTCATGTTCACGAAGCGCTCTGCGCTTGGCTCTTTTTGCCGCAATCTCCATAGGGGGAAGCAGCGGCATCAGATTATCCTTGAGATAGGGAAACCTGAGCGCAATAAGTCGGGCAATTACAGGACAAGCTGAGCTGATAACAGGCTTTTTTATACCCTCGGTCTCAAGAAACTTTCGTGTGTACTCGCTTACAAGCTCGGCGGCACGCGAAACCTCATAGACCTCGTCAAAGCCCATATCAAGCAGTCCCTGAAGCACATAGTCAACATCACTCAGCTCTTCAAACTGGCCGTAAAGGCTCGGGGCAGGCAAAGCGATTTTATACTTATACCTATCCATCTTAGAAAGCTTGCTGCAGACAGCTTTTTTTGCGTGGTGAGGACATATCCTTATACACTCTCCGCAATCAATACATCTATCAGCATTTATGACAGCATGCCCATTCCTTACTCTTATCGCCTCTGTAGGACAGTGGCGCAGACAGGTGGTGCAGCCTGTACATTTTCCTATGTCGAGTGCTACTGAATGTTTGTATGTATTCATATATCAGAAATTAACCCTCATCGTGATCTTGGTGCCCTTTCCAAGCTCGGTTTCGATGTTCATATAATCTGTGTATCTCTTCATATTCGGAAGACCCATACCTGCGCCAAAGCCGAGAGAACGGATCTTATCAGGCGCGGTCGAGAAGCCCTCCTGCATAGCGAGCTCCACATTCGGGATGCCGGGTCCGTGGTCGGTCAGAACGATCTCAATCATATCCTCATAAACAAGAACGTCCGCCTCACCGCCTCCGGCATGAATAACCATATTTATCTCACCCTCATACATCGCAATGGAGACCCTGCGGATGGTTTCGGGAGAGATCCCGATCTGACGAAGACTTTTCTTTACCGCGACCGATGCCTGACCCGCCATTGTAAAGTTTTCTCCATCTACATTAAAGTGAAATTTAACTGCCTCAGCCATCGATCTCGCCGCTGCCTTTCAGTCCCTTGGCATATAATTTGCCGCAGGTCTCATACATACGGTTTTTGGTCGAGAGGACCGCGATGCCGCTTTCCTTAGCAAGCTCTATAACATCGTCGGTCAGCTTCTTTGCACGCACGAAAACCACGCAGGGCATATCAAGCATCAAAGCGGTGCGTATCGTCTGCGAATTGACAAGACCCGTCAGCAGTACCGACTGATCCTTTGCAAAAGCCAGAACATCGCTCATCATATCACTTCCGAAAGCGGAGGTTACCTCGCGCGAAAGAAGCTCTTCGCCGCAGATGACCTCTGCTTCGAGAATATCTTTGATCTCAGTTATCTTCATACGGTTATTCCTTATAATCAATAATTAATAATTGATGCTTAATCCTGATACTTTGCGATTATTCCGTCGATGTCCTTCTCGGTAAGACGGCCGTAAACCTCATCGTTTACGGTAAGCACGGGAGCAAGTCCGCAGGCTCCGATGCAACGGCAAGCCTCAAGCGAGAACTTTCCGTCGGGGGTGCATTCACCGGGCTGTATGCCGAGCACCTCTGTGAGTCGGTCAATGAGCTTCTGTGCGCCCTTAACATAGCAAGCGGTACCGAGACAAACAGAAATGTTGTACTTGCCCTTGGGTGAGAGAGCGAACTGTGCATAGAAGGTTGCTACTCCATAGACCTCTTCTACTGAAATACCGAGTCCCTCAGCGATCATCTGCTGAACCTCAAGCGGCAGATAACCGTAGATCTCCTGAGCTTCCTGCATTATCTGCATTAGGCAGCCCTCAATGTGCTTTCTCTCTTCGATAACAGCCTTGAGCTTTGCCTCCTGCTCGGGAGTGCCGTTAAAGGGAATCGAGCTGGTGTGTTTTTTCATAAAGCTTTCCTCCTGGTAATAACATTCTGCAAAATGGGCATAAAACCTCACGTTGCATAACTTGTTAAAATTATAACACATCAATTTTAAAAAGTCTATACATATTATTATATATTTTTTTAATTTTGTCGAAAAAAGTTGCATACTTTTTCACGATTTGTACCATATAATACAAAATCTCTCGGACTCGAGTCTGTTTCCCAATAACTAAAAAGAAAAACACCCATCTTACGATGAGTGTTCTTCTTTTGGAGCTGGTGGACGGACTCGAACCCCCGACCTGCTGATTACAAATCAGCTGCTCTACCAACTGAGCTACACCAGCAAATATTTTGTTAGCCTAAATAATATAACACAAGCATTTCTTTGTGTCAAGAAAAATTTAAAAGATAAGCTGTGCTACTTATCTTTCTATCCATTCGGTCTCTGTGCAAATTCTTCATTACTTATAAGATTTTTTAGCTCAAGCACTGTTTTCTTCTGCTCGTCATATAAAAGGTTGCGCGTATAGGTCAGAGCAAAATCAAATTCGGCGGCATTATAGGTAATATATTCCTCATCTGTGACAGCACCCTGCAGATATGTGAGTGCCGATAGCTTCATCATAAGCTCATAAAGCTTATCGTAGTCTTTTATATCTATTGTTAGCATGAAACCATTCCTTTCGTTATAATTATATTCTATTTCAGACTTTATGTCAATAGTCTAGTTTGGAATATATATAATAAATACCAAGGAGTGATTTTATGGATTATGTAGATAAATTGACTTCCCTAAGAATTGATAGAGATATTGACCAAAATACTATTGCAAAGCTTTTAAATTGCAAACAGTCTGCAATCTCAAAATACGAAACGAGAAGAGCAAGATATAAGGTAGAAGATATAATAACCCTTTGTGAGTTTTACGGCGTTTCGGCAGATTATGTTCTCGGTCTCCCCGAAAACTTAAAATACCCCAAAAGATAATTTTGACGGGGCGTCGCGGCGCCGTCCCCTACAATAAATAGCGTCGCAGACACATTCTCTAGGCCCAGGACCCTTTGCCCTTGGCCATTTAAAGGTAGGCGACAACTTGTGCTGTTAGAGAGCGTTAATCTCTCGAAAAGTTTTGGCGAGCGTGTCTTATTTCGGGACGCGGCTTTTAAAATTGAAGCAGGGGATAAAATAGGTCTTATCGGTGCCAACGGAACAGGCAAGACCACCCTTTTCAAGATAATTTCAGGTGAGGAAACACCTGATACAGGCGGCATCGTCCGCTCTTCGGGAGTAACGGTGGGAGTGCTCCGTCAGCATGCCTGTGAGGGCTCGACTAAAACTGCATATGAAGAGGCTCTCAGCGTTTTTGATGATGTCGCAGAGATCGGCTATGAGCTTGATGACATAAACGACCGACTTTATACCTCTTCTGATATCTCGCTTATTGAAAAAGCCGACCTGCTCCGTACAGAGTTCGAACAGCGCGGCGGCCTTACCTATAAGGCGCGCACCCGTGCGGCTCTGCTCGGTCTCGGCTTTACGGAAGATGAGCTCTCGCTTACAGTTGATAAGCTTTCGGGAGGACAGAAAAGCAAGATAGAGATTGCAAAGCTGCTGTTATCCACTCCCGATATAATGCTGCTCGACGAGCCGACAAACCACCTTGACATCGATGCTATCGAATGGCTTGACTCCTTTGTGGCATCCTCAAAAAGCGCCGCTGTTATCATCTCCCACGACCGATATTTTTTAGACCGCGTCGCGACCAAGATAATCTCGATAGAGCATGGAAAGATATACTGCTATAACGGAAATTATACACAATATCTTGAACAGCGTGAGCTTCGCGAGTTATCCATTCAGCGTGAATATGATAATACTATGAAAGAGGTCAAGCGGATCGAGGGTATTATCGAACAACAGAAACGTTGGAACAGAGAAAAAAATATAAAGACGGCAGAATCAAAGCAAAAGCAGATATCGAGACTGCTGGAGGGGCTTCAGATACCCGAAAACGAGCGCGAGAATATGACCCTCCGCTTCACCGCCGACGGAATGTGCGGCAATGAGGTGTTAAAGGCGAAGGGACTTTCCTGCCGCTTCGGCGATAGAACTCTTTATAGTAATGTATCGATCGATATGCGACGCGGTGACCGTGTCGTTATGCTCGGACGCAACGGCTGCGGAAAAACGACACTTTTAAAATCTCTTTTAAAAGACGGCGCTTTGGGTGTCGGGGTCACTGTCGGCTATTTCGATCAGCACGGCGGCACTCTTGACGGTGCCAAAACAATATTCTCACAGCTGCACGACGATTTTCCGAGCAAAACCGAGACCGAGCTCAGATGCGCTCTTTCCCTTTTTATGTTCAAGGGGGACGAGGTCTTTAGAGAAATCTCAACCCTGTCAGGCGGCGAGCGCGCCCGAGTTGCTCTCTGCTCACTTATGCTTCGCCGCAATAACTTTCTGCTTCTCGACGAGCCGACCAACCATCTCGATTTAGAGTCAAGAGAGATTTTGGAAAATGCGCTCGATGAATATGAGGGCACAATACTCGCCGTTTCCCACGACCGATATTTTATAAACAGAATCGCACGTCGGATAATGTATTTCAAGGGTGTTGAGCTTTTATCTCTCGACGGAAACTATGACGATTATCTTGCTAAAAAGCAGAGTGAAACTGCCGTCTTGGAAAAGGCAAAAAAGCCTGGTGCAGGCAAGGCGACCTATATGCAGAAAAAGGCAGAACGCGCCGCTCTCGCAAAGCTAAAGAGCGGAATCTCCGCCGCTGAAAAGGAGATCGAACGGCTTGAAGCCGAACAGAGTAAGATAGAGTCCGTCCTATCGGATCCTGCCATTGCGTCCGACTATGAGAAGACAGCCGAGCTTTGCAAAAAGCTCGAGGGAGTCAAGCAAGAACTGCTCATTCAGATGGAAAAATGGGAAAATCTTTCGGTTGAGCTTGAAAAATTTTCCGTTAGCGATTGAATTTGCAAAATATTTACTGTATAATTAATAGGTATTGTGGCGAAGCCACACAATCCCTTGGCCCTGGGCCCTTTGCTCTCGGCCCTGTTTAAAAAACGGAGGTTTTAAACTATGAAAGCATTTATGGACAAGGATTTTCTTTTGCAGACAGAAACCGCAAAGCATCTTTACCACGATATTGCAAAGGATATGCCCCTTATCGACTATCACTGCCACATAAGTCCTAAGGAGATCTACGAGGATGTTCGTTTTGAATCTCTCGATCAGGTATGGCTCGGCGGACGTCAGCCCGACGGCAGTTATTTTGGTGACCATTACAAGTGGCGTGTTATGCGCTCAAACGGCGTCAGCGAGGATTATATCACAGGCGATAAGCCGGGCAAAGAAAGAATCCAGAAGTTTGCCGAAGCGCTTGAGATGGCTATCGGCAACCCGATGTATCACTGGACAAACCTTGAGCTTCACCGTTATTTTGGTGAAGAGGGATATCTTAACTCAGAGAACGCAGGCGAGGTTTACGACCGTTGTAATAAAAAGCTTCAGTCCGATCCCAATCTTACCGTCCGTGGTCTAATCCGCCAGTCAAAGGTTGCAATGATTGGCACTACCGATGATCCTATCGATTCTCTCGAGTGGCATAAAAAACTCGCAGAAGACCCGACCTTCGATTTCTGCAAGGTTTATCCTTCTTACCGCCCCGATAAGGCTATCAATATTAATAAAGAGGGCTTTGCAGATTATATAAAGAAGCTCGCCGCTTCGGTCGGTAAAGAAAGCCTTGACACAGTAGAGGACGTAAAGACCGCCCTTGTAGAAAGACTCGAGTTCTTTAAGGAAATGGGTTGCCGCGCTTCCGACCACGGTCTTGATTATATAATGTACCGCGAGGGCACCGACGAGGAGATAGAAGCCGTTTATAAAAAGGTTATGGCAGGCGGCGACTGCACTCTCGAAGAGGCAGAAAAGTATCAGACCGCTATCCTTGTAGCACTTGGACGCGCTTATCACAGACTCGGAATTGTAATGCAGCTTCACTACTCCTGCCTTAGAAATAACAATAAAAAGCGTTTTGCTCTTCAGGGCCCCGACACAGGCTATGATATGATTGCACAGAACACCTGCGGCGGCTCTATCGCAGAGCTGCTCTCAGCCCTTAACGACACCGATGAGTGCCCCAAGACTATCCTTTACTCTCTCAACCCCGCCGACAACGAGCAGATTGGAACTATCCTTGGCGTATTCCAGACCGATGAGATTCCCGGAAAGATACAGATGGGCTCAGCTTGGTGGTTCAATGATACAAAGAGCGGTATGGAAGAGCAGATGAAGGCGCTCGGCAATCTCGGCCTTCTCGGTAACTTTGTGGGAATGCTGACCGACTCCCGCTCCTTCCTTTCTTACACCAGACACGATTATTTCCGCAGAATACTCTGCAACCTTATCGGCAACTGGGTAGAAAACGGAGAATATCCGAACGACGAAAAGGCTCTTCGCCGCATCGTCGAGGGCATATGCTACAAGAATGCCGAAAGATATTTTGATATGTAATAAAGTGCATTTTCTAAAAACAAATATCACTAAAAAACAGCTTGTCATCAATATGACAAGCTGTTTTTTGTCTATGCGTTGTAAAAGGATGACCGTGTCTCCTTTTTTGGCTATTGATTCGAACCCTCGTAAAGTTAATTGTCAAACTCAGCTTTTATTTGTTCGTTAACTCTTGCATCCATTTTAGGAATAAGTTTTAAATCTTCCTCCTTTACGGCGATATCGCCTATTGGAGCATTCTCTCCCCATAGGTCAAAAAAGACATCCCAAGTCCCGTTAATTGATTCTTCCAACCAAATAACGCCCTGCATTCCTTTGTGAACTCCGTCCTTAACATACTTTTCTTTTTCAACAATTACTTCTACACAATCAAGATATTTCATTATTATTTATCTCCGTAAGGTGTATTTAGCTTTCAGTTCTTACCTTTTACTTCTCACTTATTACTTCAAAAATTCCAAGAACTTTTGAGGGAAGAGTGAAGAGGTAATAGGTAAGAAATAAAAAATTCCCCGAAACAAGTTCGAGGAATTTTTTGGCCCGCTCGAAGGGATTCGAACCCCCGTTCTTCAGAATCGGAATCTGCTGCGTTATCCAACTGCGCCACGAGCGGAAATATTTAATTGTATATAGAATCCCTTGTTTGAACTTTGTTCAAATCGAAGGGATACTCTGCGCCGTTACCCCGTTGACCGCTCCGAGCGGTACCCAACGGGCTTCGCCGTGCTCGAGACTTCACAGTTCAAAAAGGCTATCGCGCCTTTTTGACTGCTCCGACTGAACCCCCGTTCTTCAGAATCGGAATCTGCTGCGAAAGCCTGACTGCGCCACGAGCGGAAATATTTAATTGTATATAGAATCCCTTGTTTGAACTTTGTTCAAATCGAAGAGATACTCTGCGCCGAAACACATTAACTGCTTAATTATTCTACCACATAATCTCATAAAAATCAAATGAATAGAACTTTAATTTTCTGCCGAAAATAATCTGTGTACAAAAATGCGTAAAAGGAGAGCTCTGATGAAGAGTAGAACGGTTATTTCGGTGCTGATTGCAGTGATCATTTCCTCGGGCACCTTTTTGCTTTTCGGTATCTTGCTGCTTCCTGCCAAGCTTCAACCGCCTCCGTCACCTGCGGGTGACTCGGTATCGGGTATCGACTATTACTCCGACACCCAAAACGCGTCGGTGCTTTGCCTTTATGAGGACGGCTCAGGTGCGCTTTTATATTTTGATTTTCATTCGTCAGAGCTTAAGCTTCTTATCTACAATGACCACGCCGAAGGCCAAGCCTTAAAGAGCGGATACGATGTGAATTATAAAGTAACCCTGACCGCTGATTTTCTCTGCCGTTTTTGCGATCGCATTGGGGGCATTACACTTCGCGAGGGCGATTCCGAACGGCGCTATTTATCGGCAGGATTGCGGCAAAAGCTCAGTGAAAAGGCCGATTATGATGAAAGAGAAAAAATTGCCACCGCTTTTTTTGAGAAAATTGCAAAAATAGGGTTGTCCTCCGACGATTTTATGTTTATAATTGAAGAAACAGATAATAATCTTGTATACCCCGTTTGTTACGGCTGGCTTCCTCATATTAGCGAGCTTGCGCAACACTGTATTTTTCTAAAGGACTGAAATTATGAACAAAACTCCAGCCCTGCTTTTAGCATTGCTCTTGACAATAAGCCTTGTATCCTGTGCGTTGCCGACCGACAGCTCATCTTCGATGCCCACGGCGACTGACCCTGTATCATCAATTGTTGATTCTTCTTTGCCCGATAACTCCTCTGAGCCGACCTCTTCGGAAAAAAGCTCCTCTTCTACGGTTTCTTCGGATCCGTCGTTGACTACAAGCAGCGAGGCAACCTCTTCAGATTGGCCTACCTCTTCTGCTCCCGATACTCAGCCCGACACACCTGTACATACCATCACCCCGATAAAACCCGAAAACTATTACGGCTATTCGCGGCTCAGCAAGTTTCAAAAGCAGGCATATATAAAGATGCTCGAAGCCGCAGACAGTATGCCGAACGGTTACATCGAACTCGGCTCGCCGGATGACCTCACCGAGAGGGATGTCTACCTCGCGGCGATAACCCTCAAAAACGACCACCCCGAGATATTCTGGCTTCCATATGCGTGGTATATTGGTGAGACCCACAATGCGCAGATAGCTATCCTTTTTGTAAATGAGACCGACAACGATGCCTCGGGTGACATCGAAAGCTTTACCGCTGCATACACGGTGACAAGAGCCGACAAACTCCGTATGCAGAACGAGCTCAAAGCCGCAGTCGACAAAATAAAGGAAAAGGTCACTGCTACCGATCCTTATGAGATAGAGCTGCAGATACACGACATCCTTTGCGAGAGAATATCCTATAGTAAAACGGCGACTCCGCTTTCCTATACCGCTTACGGCGCGCTTGTTAACGGCGACGCGGTCTGCGAGGGCTATACAAGGGCTATGCAGCTTCTGCTTTATGAATTCGGCATCAATTCGACCCCTGTTACAGGCCATGCAGGTCTGCAGCCGCATATGTGGAATCTCGTCGAGCTTGGCGGTAAATGGTATCACCTTGATGTGACCTGGAACGACGATGTTGTCGGTTACAGGCACGAATACTTCAACCTTACCGACCCAGGAATTTCCAAGGATCATATAATAAATAACGACTTTGAAAACTTTTCAAAGGATGAGGTGCTCCGCGGTAAGCCTTTCAACTACAAGCTGCCTGTCTGCAACACGACCGAATACTATTATTTTTTTAAAACCGGATATGCATACAACGGCGATTCCGATGCATTAATAGAATATATCCTATCATCAAACCTGTCTGTTATCGAGCTTATCGGATGGAACGACAACGCGCCCACAGAGATAACCGACGCGCTGAACAAAAAGAATATCAACAGAAAGCTTAATTTTGAGCACGACGGCTCTTGGGCAAAGCTTTCTGTAGCACAATAAATCGGGGGTTTATTTATGAATAAAAAATTTGTTATAACTATTGCTCGCGGCTTCGGCTCGGGGGGTAAGGAGATCGCGCGAGAAGTCGCGCGTGAGCTTGGAATTCCCTGTCATGAGCACGATATTCTTACTTTAGCGGCAGAAAAGAGCGGTTTTGACCGTCAGAAGTTTGCTGATGCGGATGAAAAAATAGTTAAGTATTCGCTTTTACATACGCTTAGTGAAAATTTTGTTCCGAACGATGTACTTTTTGAGCATCAGGCTAGTGTCATCCGCGAGCTTGCCGAGAAGGAATCCTGTGTTATTGTCGGTAAATGTGCGGACTTTGTTCTACAGGATATGGATAATGTTTTCAGCTTTTACATTGAGGCGACCCGTGCCGTCTGTCTTAAAAATGTTATGGAAAAAATGGATGTTAGTGAGGCAGAAGCCAACCAGCTCATAACAAATACCGACAAATTCCGCGCTGACTATTATAAGTATTACACAGGCGGCAATTACTGGACCAATCCCGTAAACTACGACTTGACCTTAAACTCGGGCAAGCTCGGCAAGAAAAACTGCATTAAGGTCATCAAAAATTACGTAAATATGATGATGGAATAAAAAATTATCACACCAACCGCTTCCCTGAATAAAATGGTAACGGTTGGTGTTTTTTATGAACAATTTAAACAAATATTTATCTATAATGAAAAATCCCCCTGACGCAGCGGCAGCGGTCAGAGGCCGAGGAATAAATCTTAATGTGAAATTCTATGCGGCACAAAACGGTGTGCTCGTCGTGTCTGAAGGCACGGGTCTGCCTAATAATTCAGGCAGATGCGGCGGAGCGGTGCTTGGCTTTCATATCCACGGCGGCAGCGACTGTAACCCGCGCGGAGATGACACATTCGGTGGTGCCATGAGCCATTATGATCTGAAGGAATGTCACCACCCATATCACGCAGGAGATATGCCGCCCCTGTTTTCGAACAGAGGCTATGCCTTTTCGGTATTTTTGACCGACCGATTTACAGTCGATGAGATAATAGGCAAAACGGTGATTCTTCATTCGCATCCCGACGATTTCACCTCACAGCCTGCAGGAATGTCGGGCGAAAAAATTGCCTGCGGAGTGATCCGCACGACAAGGTCGCATCAATGAACACCTTGACGGACTTCACATATACTTTTAACGCCCCTCTTCCGAGAAGAGGGGCGTTAAAGCCTAACTATGTAATATAAGATAGAGCGTATAATCCTAAAATTCCGATAACGATGCCTATTGCGGCGCCGACCGTAACATCTTTTACAAAATGCACTCCGAGAAGAACACGAAGTGCCCCCATAAGCACCATAAGAGCAAAAAATATACAGCCGAGCGCAATATTCATATAAAGCATACTGACGGCTATAACCGAAATCGAGGTCAGGTGGCGGCTTGGAAACGATTGCCCGAGCGTATCCTTATTCATCGCAGGCAGTGTCTCAAATACCTGATAAGGCCGCTTTGCGTTTACGACAAAGCGAATCAGAGTGCAGAGATATAGCGCGATTATGCTCGTTACGGCAGAACGAATTGCAAAGCCAATATTTACATATAAAGAATACAGCAGCAACACCGCATAGGATATTATGACCGCTATCTCTACCGTCTTTTCCACCGCTATTAAGCATTTGCAAAAGCGTCGGTGCTCCTGCCAGTAGCTCATCAGCTTTACATAGTTTTCTTTATTCATAATACTTCCTTTTTTTAACGAATAGCGAATAATGAAAAATTTATGTGTTTTGCTACGCAAAACGATATATAATGCGTCGCAGACACCGAAATTATTCATTTTTCATTATTCATTTTTCATTCCTCAATCGGCAGTTTGCACACATCAACCCATTTTGAATATCGCGAATACTCTTCAAGCTCCGATACGGTCAGCTCTATCGCGCTGTTACTGCTTCCGCAGGCGGGAAAAACGGTTTCAAAACGCTTCAAGGATTCATCAAGGAATATCTCGACTCCCTCGTTTACGGCGAAAGGACAGACTCCGCCGACAGCATGTCCGCAAAGGCGCGCAACCTCTTCAACATCTGCCATTTTTGCCTTGTAGCCGAACTCTGCTTTGAATTTTGCGTTATCCACTCTTGCATCACCCGCCGCAACGACCAGAATACAGGTATTATCCTTTTTAAAAGATAATGTTTTTGCAATGCGAGAAGGCTCACAACCGAGTGCCTCGGCGGCAAGGGCAACAGTAGCCGAGGAGACATCGAACTCGCGGATGCGGTCCTCTATTCCTTTTTCTTTAAAATATTCTCTTACTTTTTCGATAGACATCATTATACTTCCTTATAATCCGCGCTCACTGTTCGTTCAGCACGGTCGTGTTGTAAAAATATACTGTGAAACGCTCATCGGGGAGCTGTAGAGATTGGGGCAGACCTGTAGAGGACATATATAATGCATATGCATCGGCATCCTCGCCGCCTTTTATTATATATGCGTCATCCTTCTTTTGTGCAGACGAGCCCGAAGCAATTATTGTGCCGAGCTTTTCATAAAACTCTCCGATAACTCCCGAAAAGGGCATATTGCTTTCGGTCGGAGTGTAGGTTATTCCGAGATATTCCGCCGTCATACCGTCCTTTGAGAGAGTGACGGTGTAGCCTGAAAGGCTTTCAGGCTCGGTAATTTTACAAGCAAGCGTGCCATCGGGAGATATAACACAGTCCCCCTTATAGTTTTCGTTAAAATAGGTCATATCGGCGGTAAAGGATATGCCGACAAGACGCGGTATGACCTCAGTTTTGCCCGAACAGGCTGAGAGAGTCATCAGAACAAGCACAAGGGAGATTATTTTTTTCATTTTAGAGCCTCATTGTTCGATTATTTAAACAGATGAGGCAGTTCTTCGAGCATATCGCGCGGCAGTAGGGCAATTTCCCCTACTCGGTCGCTGGCGCGGTCACCTGCGTCGCCGTGAAGCTTTACCGCTGTACATACGGCATCCTCTACCTCGTAGCCCTGAGCTAATAAGGAGAGTATCATTCCCGAGAGCATATCTCCCGTGCCGCCGGTTGCCATACCCGCGTTGCCGCTCATATTAACATATATCTTGCCGTCAGGCGTTGCCACCAGAGTGTTTGCGCCCTTAAGGACAAGATACACACCATTTTCGGTGGCAAAGCGGCGCGCGATGCCCATACGGTCGGCTTCGACCTCGGATGCTGTCATACCGCAAAGCCTTGCCATTTCACCCGAATGGGGTGTCATAATAAGCGGAGCCTTCATCTGTTCAGTAAATTCTATGTCAGAAGCTACCGCGTTTATTCCGTCGGCATCGATTATAACAGGAACAGATGAAGAAAGGGATAATTCTCGCGTTATGCGCGCTGTGTCATTCGAAATGCCGAGTCCGCAGCCTATAAGCAATGCATCGGCAGTTTTAAGCTGTTTTTTAAGAGTTGGCAGAGCCGCCGCCCCATACTTTCCGTCCTTTGACTCACAAGGTATCAGCACCGATTCGGGCACCGAAGCCGCAAGCGCTGTATAGTTTTCTGTTATGCAAGCGGTCTTCATTATTCCAAGTCCGCTTCTAAGCGCCGCAAGAGAGGATATTATCGCCGCGCCCGACATACCGTAGCTTCCGCAGACCGAAAGCGCGGTACCGAAGATTCCTTTGTTGTCATTTTTTCCGCGCTTTTTCAAAACTGCAGAGTCTATTATCTGCGCCTCGTACGGCAGAGAGCTTATTACGCTTTTATCTATACCGATAGCGGCGGCGACTAACTTGCCGCACAGTGCGTTTGACGGCGGTAATATGTGACAAGGCTTAAAAGCCTCAAAGGTGACGGTGTAATCAGCATTAAAGCTCTCGCCGAGCAGCTTTCCCGTATCGCACTCAGCTCCGCTAGGGATATCCACTGCAAAGCGAAGGGCGGAGGAGCTGTTTGCTGTGCGTATCAGCTCTGCCGAAAAGCCGTCTATGGCACGGGTCAACCCCGTTCCGAAAAGAGCATCGATAATAATGTCGGCAGATTCGGTCGTGCGCAGGGCGGTAGAGGCAAACCTTGCTGCATCGTATACAGCGACCCCATCGGGCAATCGGGATAGCATTTCGGCGGCGTCAGCGGTTTTCGGTGCGCCCGATGCCAAAATGACAGTAGGTCTGGCACCGTTTTCAAAAAGCTTACGCGCGATAACAAAGCCGTCCCCTCCATTGTTGCCACAGCCGCAAAGAATCGCAGCTGTTTTTCCATCCAGAGAAACAGTCTGTCTAATAATTCTTGCAACGGCGGTACCTGCGTTTTCCATCAGCCGAAGATATGACAGCCCTGACTGTACAGCTGCCGCCTCTGCATTTTTCATTGTTTGTTTTGTTATTACCTTCATCAGAACGCGATCCTTGGAATAGCCTTCTCGATAGCGCCGCGTACCCTCTCATCCGGTGAAAAAACCATCATAACCATTCCCTCTTTTTTGTTTGGCGCAATAAGGAACTTTGCGTTCTCATCAGATGGATTGCAGAAGATGTAGACCTTTTTGACCGAGTCAGACACGCGCGCGGCAGGATTATACTTTCCATAGCGCTCGACCTTTGAGCAGCTGATCGATACCATACGCTTTCTCGATGATTTTGCGATTATCTTATCGACATCAAGGTCTCCGTTCGTGAATATATATTCATACTCTATAGAAGAGCGCATTATAAGCTTGTATGACGCCCAGCAAATTCCGCAGGCAAGCAAAAATCCGATGGGAGCCAGTCCTATCATCACCAGAATAAAAGCACCGTACAAGAGCATTATCGCAGCAAGCACAATGCCTACAACGCACGCTATCTGTGCACCTGTTCTCTTCATACTCACTATCTGTTCAAAAAAGGTATCCATAATTTAACTCCTTTGTCTTTCTGCAATATATTATATAACAAGCACAGCCCTGCTTGCAATACTAAGTTTTAGCGGGGTAGAGTGAAATGTAAAAAAGCAGTAGTATCAAAAGCTGCGCCAGTGCGAGAAAATTCAGCCCCGCAAAGCCGTAGACAGCGAAATAACCGTTTATCGCATTAAATACGGTCTCGGTTATCTGCGATACCATAAGTACGGTAACATTCAGCAGTATACCCGCGCGAAAGAGCTTTAAAAACTCGAAATCAAAAAGTGTTCCTACAAAACAAAGCAGACCACCCAATGCCGAAAGGCAGGTAAAAGCAAAAATTATTACCGAATAGATCGTTGTATTCTCACTAACAGCACCTACTGAATATGGGAAACTCAGAAGAGAACGCAGGCAGGTAAGCCCGAAGCCCAGAGGCAGTATCCATTTTTTCGAACGGAATTCTTTTTTCATTGTTAAAAGATATATTAGAACACATATCATCACAGAATGGATGAATAGCCAACTGGCGATATCGCCAAGATAGTGCCACGCGTTCGAAAATGGCGATTTACAAATGACTAAACCGTTTGATATTAACGTTATAAGCAGATATGCCGCCGCCATCACACCGACAAATATATTTTTCTTTTTATTCTGAAACAGAACGTCTGCCATTTTCATTCCTCCAAAAAAATAAGGGATATGCTACATTAAATTGTAGCATATCCCTTTACTTTTTTCAATGCAGAATGCAGAATTAATGTGCCTGCGGCGCATATATACGGACGTGCGATGCACGCCCCTACGGCGGTATTTATAATTGATGAGGTTGTAGGGGCGACCATTGGTCGTGCGTTTTACAATACAGAAATTATTAATTATTAATTATTCACTATTCACTAAAAAAGAGAAGCTCTCGCTTCTCTTTTTTTAATCCCTATCCTTATCCGCTGAAATTACTTCTCCTGTTTCGGCGTTGATGTCATAATCGTATTCGGTCTCGCCGTGATTAAAATCGATCTCGTATTTTAAGGTGTTATCGTCACGGTCAAGATCGATATCGATATCCTTGACCTCCTCTTTCTTAAGACCTGCGTGCTCGAGCGCCTTGGCAAGAGCATCCTCACGGCTTATCTTTGCAACCATCTCGGTCACGCGGCTTGTCATTCCCTCGACTGTGGACTCTACAGCCGACCCTACAGATGAGGCGGCAGATCCGGTGTCACTCGCGATATCACTTACTGCCGAACCGCCGCTACATGCGGCAAAGGATAAAACAAAAATAAGGGATAATGCTAAAATTATTATTTTTTTCATAAATAATACCTCCTCGGCTAGTATTCTCAAAAAATGCAAAAAAATTCGGGAAAGCCATAACTTTCCCGAAAAAATTTTACAATTTTGGTTTTATTGCGGCGTGATAATGAGCGTAGGTACAGGAAGTTCCGCTTCCAAGCACCTTTGACTCGGTTACCTCGCCGATAAACATTACGTGACTTCCGAGATCCTGAGAGGATATGACCTTAGCGGAAAATACTGCGTTGGTATATTTCGGAATATATTTAATGCCGTTTGACATACGCGTGTCAACAACGCAGTCTTTGAACTTGTCGGTATCTCTTCCCGACTGCATACCGAAATGACGGATAACGTCAAAGGGGACGTCCTCGGTCAGCACCGATACATTAAACTCTCCCGTCTGCTCAAGTATCTCGCGGGTCAGATTGCCCTTCTGGAGCGACACCGCAATGCGTGTCGGCTCATTGGCAACCTGAATAACACTGTTTGATATACAGCCGTTGTCACGCTCACCTTTAACGGTCACAACAAAAAGTCCGTAGGTCAGCTTGAACAGGGCTATGGGGTCGATCTTCGGCTCCTCTTTAGCGAAAGTAGCGGTTAAGCAAACCTTCAAAAGCCTTTCCGTGGCGAGCCTCGTCGCGAGCCATTTCGTGTACAGTGTCGTGGATAGCGTCGAGTCCAAGCTCTTTAGCAAGCTTTGCAAGCTCGAACTTACCCATAGTAGCACCGTTTTCAGCGTCAACTCTCATCTCAAGATTCTTCTTGGTAGAATCGGTCAGAACCTCACCGAGAAGCTCAGCAAACTTAGCAGCGTGCTCAGCCTCTTCATAGGCTGCCTTTTCCCAATAAAGGCCGATCTCGGGATAGCCCTCACGGTGCGCTACTCTTGCCATAGCAAGGTACATACCGACTTCAGAGCACTCTCCGTTAAAGTTCTCGCGAAGACCCTCTATAATTCTCTCGTCAACGCCCTTTGCAACGCCGACTACATGCTCAGCAGCCCAAGCCTTCTCGCCTGCCTGCTCCTTGAACTTTTCAGCCTTAGCCTTGCAGATGGGGCACTCGTCGGGTGCAGAGTCGCCTTCGTGAACATAACCGCAGATCATACATACATACTTTTTCATAATAGTTTTCCTCCAAAACAATAACTTTAAAATTTAATTTTCATTTTTAGAACATTTACCGCATTTGCCTGTGATATTGAAGTCGGCATATCTGGCTTTTACGCCATATTCCACCTCTATCGGGCCGAGCAGCTCTGACTGGTCAAGCCTGATGTCTGTTATATCACCGCAGTGCTCACAGTAAAAGTGGCTATGGACCGAGATGTCTCCGTCGAAGTGAACGCTTGCTTCCCCAAAAGAGAGCTTTTTTATCGTTCCGTCCTCGGCAAGCCCCGCAAGATTACGGTAAACAGTACCAAGACTTATATTCGGTATCTGCTCGCGCACTCTCTCGTATATCCAGGCGGCGGTCGGGTGGCTCTTAGTCGAACAAAGGACATTCAGCACCGCTTCACGCTGTCTTGAATAATTTCTCATTTTTCTGTAAGCACCTCCAAATCAGTAATTGTTACTAATTTAATTATAGCAATCATTCCTGATTTGTCAAGTAAAATTTTTATATTTACAAAAAAATTTTTTAGGTGTATAATCGTATTGTTAAAAAAGTGCACAACTCTAAATTATATATATGGGAATGATAAAAATGGGAAAGTATATTTCAGCTTCTGTCATTAAGCGCCTCCCTCGTTATTACCGTTTTCTCGGCAGTCTTAAAAAACAGAACGTTCAGCGCATCTCCTCGGGGGAGCTTGCAAGGAGAATGAATCTTACCGCAAGTCAGGTCAGACAGGACTTTAACTGCTTCGGCGGCTTCGGTCAGCAGGGCTATGGCTACTCTATCAACCTCTTGTATGATGAGATAGGAAGCATACTCGGCATTGATGAGCCTGTAAAGGCGGTGATGCTCGGTGTGGGCAACCTCGGCAGAGTGGTTGCTAATAATATGGACTTTAAAAAGCTCGGATTTGAGCTGATAGGCGCCTTTGATAAGGTTGCTTCGGTCATTGGCAGTGACGTTGCGGGAATGACCGTGATGGATGTTGCTCAGCTTGAAGAGTTTTGTAAAATAAATCACCCCAAGGCGGCGTTTATCTGTGTGCCGACCTCTGCCGCCAAGGAGCTTACCGACCGTCTCATTGCACTCGGAGTTGAGGGTTTCTGGAATTTCTCGCATTTTGATATAGCGCTTGAGCATCCCGAGGTAGCGGTCGAAAACGTTCATTTTACCGATACCTTGATGCGACTTTCCTATAAAATAAAGAAAAAATAAATAAAAATGCCTCTCACCGCCAATACTAACGGCGGTGATTTTTTATGCTTACAGTAATTTTCCGCACCGCGATCCTTTATCTTTTCGTAATAATCGGGCTGAGATTAATGGGCAAGCGTCAGATTGGCGAAATGCAGCCGGGCGAGCTTGTTGTGACCCTGCTTATCTCTGAAATGGCGGCGATACCGCTTCAGGATATTTCTCAGCCCGTTCTGCTGGGAGTGGCGGCAATATCAACCCTTGTATTTTTAGAGGTCATTTTCTCGGTCCTTGCATTAAAGATTCCGAGGCTCCACCGCCTTGTTTCGGGCAGTAGCCGTATCATTATACGAGACGGTGTCATAGATCAGCGTGAGATGCGTGAGCTTCGCATCAACATAGCCGATCTTGTAGAGCTTCTCCGTGACCGCGACGTATACGATATAAGTACCGTGGCGTATGCAATTATGGAGACCAACGGCAGTCTGAACGTTCTTTTAAAGACCAACGCCCAGACTGCCACTAAAGCGGATGTCGGCAAAAGCGGCTCCCGTGCCGTTTTGCCCCTGCCCGTAGTCAGCGACGGCAAATGGATGCCCGATGCTATGAAGGAGCTTGATATAGACCGCCGCGACGTTGATAAAATAATAAAGCAAAACAAAACGACCGCAGAGGATATTTTTCTGCTGTCGGTCGATAAGTCTTTGAATTATACTCTCATTAAAAAGGAGAATGTCGGTTGAAACGGGTAGTGACCTCGGTCTTCGCTTTTATAATTATGCTCTCGCTCGGTACAGTCTCTACGGTTTATTTTGATAAGACCTGCGCCGAGGTTCAATCAGCGATAAACGAGGCAATCCGCCTTGCCGAGAGCGGAAATTATGAAAATGCGGCAACCGTCGCACAGAATGCCGAGAATTTATGGGACTCTAAAAAGAAGCTTTTATCATATGTCGTCAATCACGGATATATATATGAGGTAGATGAACGGCTGACAGGGCTTTCTCAGCTTTCGAGCGAGGAAGCTAAGGAAGAATTCCTCTCCTGCGCCGAGCAAGCTGTTCAAGCGCTTGATTATGTGAAGAGCGATAAGTAGCGGCGACCACTAACCACTGATTACTGATCACTGCCCACTGACCGCAAGGACGCTGCCGCCGTCGCGCCGAGGATAAGCACCGCGCCTATTATTACGTTGATTTTTGGTAGGGTCTGTTGGACGATCGCTTCAAGAAGTATCGCAACTATCGGATCGGTATAGCTAAGCACCGCAACTGTGCCCGCCGATACTTTTGCCACTGAGCCGAGGTTTATTATATAAGCGATGCCTGTGTGAACGATTCCCACAACAGCCAAAAGGATAACCGCTTTTGTGTCGAGCTTTATCGATCTGAGGTCTGCTGTTAAAAACGCATAGGGCAAAACGGTCACTCCTGCTACCAAAAGCTGAGCGAGTGCTCGTGTCTCTGCCGCTATCTCGCCCATTTTCTTGTTACAAAGAATACAGGTCGCGTACAGCACCGCCGCCGCAAGACCGAAAAGGATTCCGCGAAGCTCGGCATCGCCCGTCATCACATCTGATACAAAAATCATACCCACCAACGACACGAGTACGCAAATAATACTCCTTGCGGTCAGCTTCTCTTTCAATATAAAAGGAGATGCGAGTATTACAAAAACAGGCGCCATATAATAACAAAGGGTGGCCGTCGCGATAGTGGTGTAGCGATATGCTTCAAAGAGAAATATCCAGTTGAAGCCTATGGCAAGTCCGCTCACAAGCAAAAGTGCACGATTGTTCTTGACTTCATTTGCTTTTATATGCTTTTTTGAGAGCACCATAAAAATAAATATGAAAAGAGCTCCGCAGATACCGCGCACCGCGGCGATTACAGAGGACGTTAAGGGAATATATTTTACAAAAATACCGATCGAGCCGAATATGATATATGATAGCAGAAGCCCTGCAGTATATCCGCCCATAATTCTCTTTTGCAAAGTGCTCAACTCCCAAAAATAATGTTATATACATTATATATAATATAGACGCTCTGTCAAGTCGGACTAAGATCACCGTTATTTTTGTTGTTATGTTAACTACCGCAACACATAAAAAGTTAATAACTCGGTTAAAAAAGTGTATAACTTTTCGGAGAACGAGCAGAAAAAATTGCTTTTTTTGCGGATTTTCGCTAATATTCGTTAAAAAAACAACTTTTTCAAAAAGTTCTCAAAAAAATCCACATACTTATCCACCACTTTATGTGATTAAACTTTATACTTTATGATAACCTGTCCGATTAACAGAGAAGCGGCTGTAAATAAAACCGTAAAAATGGGTTTAAAAAATTTTTAAGAAAAATGTTGACAAATCCAGTCAGTTTGGTTATAATTATCCGTGCGCTATGTATGGCTATATAGCTCAGTTGGCTAGAGCACGCGGTTCATACCCGCGGTGTCGTAGGTTCGAATCCTACTATAGCCACCACTTCCCCAAGCTTTGCTTGGGGAAACGTTTTAAGGCCCGGTGGTCAAGAGGCCTAAGACACCGCCCTTTCACGGCGGTAACACGGGTTCGAATCCCGTCCGGGTCACCAAATAAAAAGCACTCAACCTTTAGGTTGGGTGCTTTTTGTTTTTTGTTCGTATAGGGATTCGAAGTAGGAGCGGTAGTGAATGACAGTCCAGTGGACTGTCAGAGCCGCGAATGACCGAAGCCGCGACCGCGCGGCAAGAGTCGAATCCCGTCCGTTTATTTGATGAAAACCGCAGACGGTCGAATCCCGTCCGTTTATTTTCGTTATCTTTTTTGAGACCGTACCGGTAGGGGCGCCCATTGGTCGTCCGTTTTTTATTATAGGACGTGCATTGCACGCCCCTACACACGCGATTGAGCATATCACGTCCAAAATTCTTTTCAGCATTTATAATTATTTTTTAACCGCGACGTGTTTCGACATTTTTCGATAGACTATATATAGTATAATCGCAAAAAAGGGGTGAGTAAAGAAATGAATTATAAAAAGATATTACGGCAAATTGCAATTAAAGAAAACACTTCTGTCAAAGAAATCGAAAGAGAAATGACTGCCGCTATAAGAGCCGCAGGACTGACCTGTTCAGTAAAGCACTTTATTGAAAATGCCGCTGAATCGGTAAAACAAAAGACTATATATAGTAATATCGTATAATATTTAGTCTATATTCTCCTGCTGAACATCATAGAATGTTTTTGTCAGGAGTGATAAGATTGAATATTACCGAAGCTGTTAAAAGAAGATTAGATGAACTATGCTATGAGAAGAACCTGAATTATTGCAAACTCGCAAGTATATCGGGTATTCCGTACACAACGGTCAAATCTATTTTCTATAACCAAAGCAAAAATCCCGGAATCACTACTATCAAAAAGCTGTGTGACGGTCTGGATATTACGATAACAGATTTTTTCGACACCGAGTATTTTAAAAAATTAGAGCAGGAAATCAAATAGCATTTAAAAAACGGATGGCTCTGCCTTCCGTTTTTATTATAGGACGTGCAATGCACGCCCCTACGCCTAAAAATTTAATCAATTAATAAAATCTACGGGCGTTCACGGAATGCCCATTTTTTATACATCGTCCGAAGGACACCTTCCCTCCGCCCTTGGCCCTAGGCCCTTTGCCCTAAAAAACTTGACTTGTCCCATTATTTAATATATAATTACTCTAATATGGAATAATATGTTTATTTTCAAATTTTATTCGAGGTGTCACTATGCATTGGGCAGAAGAAATTGCACAAAAAATCATCGACAGAAATCCTAATAAGCCGGAATATGTCTGCGCCGCGGGTATCAGCCCCTCGGGCTCTATCCATATCGGTAACTTCAGAGATATTGCAACAAGCTATTTTGTTGTAAAGGCTCTTCGAAAAAAGGGCAAAAAGGCTCGACTTTTATTCTCTTGGGACGAGTTTGACCGTCTTCGTAAGGTTCCCGTAAACGTTGCGGCTGTAAAGGACGGCTTTGAGGAATATATCGGACGTCCCTATGTTGATGCGCCCGACCCGTTTGGCTGCTGCGAGTCTTATGCAAAGCATTTCCAAAACGAGTTTGAAGCGTCCATAAAGCGCTTCGGCATAGATATGGACTATCGCTATCAGGCAAGCCAGTACCGCAGTGGCAGATACAGCGAGTATATCATTCACGCTTTAAAGAATCGTGAGAAGATCTTCGATATTCTCGACTCTTTCCGTACTCAGGACGCTACCGAGGATGAGCGTAAAAATTACTATCCTGTCGGCATCTACTGCGAAAAGTGCGGCAAGGATACAACCAAGATAACAAAACTGTCTGATGACTGCATCAACGCAGAGTACGAGTGCGCTTGCGGTCACAAGGGTACTTTTGACTTCAAGCACGACTTTAACTGCAAGCTCGCGTGGAAGATCGACTGGCCTATGCGCTGGATGGTCGAGGGCGTTGACTTTGAGCCGGGCGGAAAGGATCACGCTTCCCCCACAGGCTCTTATCAGACAAGCCGCATCATCGCAAAGGAGATTTTTGACTACGAGGCTCCCATTTTCCAAGGCTATGAGTTTATCGGAATCAAGGGCACAACGGGCAAAATGTCGGGTTCTTCAGGTCTTAACCTCACTCCCGACACACTTTTAAAACTCTATGACCCCGAAATTATCCTTTGGCTCTACTCAAAGACCGAGCCTACAAAGGCTTTCAATTTCTGCTTTGACGATGAGATACTGCGTCAGTATTTTGAGTTTGACCGTATGATGAAGGCTTATGTTGACGGTACCGCTGACGAGCACACCGCCGCTATAATGGAGGGCGCTCTTATTGATGGCAGAACTGCCGAGACTGTACCGATGCAGCTGCTCGTTTCTCTCGGCTCTATCGTAAACTTCAATGTTCCTATGCTTGAGACCGTATTCGAGAAGATTGGCACTCCTTATAAGCTTGCCGACTTTACCGAGCGTATGGAGCGCGCTCGCTTCTGGCTCGAGCAGTGCTCACCCGAGAGTGTAAACCGACTTCGCGCGACCCGTAATTTTGAAGTATATAATGAGCTCGACGAGGATGAGAAAAAGGCGATAAAGATGCTTTTTGATTACCTTTCTACCGACGGTTATTCTCTTGATGACCTGAACAGTGAGCTTTACGCTATTCCAAAGCGCATTTACGGCGAGGATATCGAGCCGAAGGCATTAAAGGGTATTCAGGGCAAATTCTTCAAGAATGTATACAAGCTTCTTATCGATAAGGATCAGGGACCGAGACTTTACCTCTTCCTCTTCGCAGTCGAAAAGGAGAGCTATGTAAAGCTGCTTGACTTCTCCTATCCCGAGACCGAGGAAGAAAAGGCTCTGGACGAAAAGTGTGCCGCAGAGAAGGCCGCCGCAGAGGCTCCTGTAGTTGATCCCGTTAAAGACCAGATCACGATCGACGAGTTTGACAAGGTAGATATGCGCGTTTGCAAGGTGCTGAAGGCTGAAGAAGTGCCAAAATCTCACTCTTGCCTGAAATTAACCCTTGATGACGGTCTCGGCGGACGGATAATAATGTCCTCTATCAAGAAAGAGTACAAGCCCCAAGAGCTTGTCGGTCGCAAGATTATCGTTATCGCTAACTTAAAGCCCGCAAAATTCGCAGGCGTCGAATCAAACGGTATGCTTATTGCCGCCACCCATGATACATGTGGCTGTAAAATAATTTTTGTGGATGATTCTGTTCCGGTCGGAACGGCTATCCACTAAAGGAGAGATATTATGCCATCTGCTACTATTCAAACCCTGATTTCAATGATCGTTTATATGGCGATCGTCATAGTTATCGGTATAGTTTTTGCTAAAAGAGCAAATAAAAACTCCGAAAACTACTTTTTAGGCGGACGTTCTCTAGGTCCTTGGGTCACCGCAATGAGTGCCGAGGCTTCCGATATGTCGGGCTGGCTTTTAATGGGCCTTCCCGGTGTTGCTTACTGGTGCGGCCTTGCCGATGCCTTCTGGACCGCCTTTGGTCTCGCCGTCGGTACATATTTCAACTGGCTTATCGTGTCAAAAAGACTTCGCCGCTACAGTGTCAGAGCCAACAACTCTATCACTCTGCCCGACTTCTTCTCAAACCGTTTCCGCGAGAAGAATAAGGTCATTATGATACTCGCCGCCCTCTTTATCCTTATTTTCTTCACCGTTTATGCGTCAAGCTGCTTCGTTACCTGCGGAAAGCTATTCTCCACCCTTTTCGGCGGAGAATATGTGACCATGATGATCCTCGGCGCGGTATTCGTTCTGCTTTATACTCTTCTCGGCGGCTTCCTTGCTGAGTCTGCGTCCGACTTTATGCAGTCTATCGTTATGATAGGCGCTCTGACCGTTATCGTTGTTATCGCCACCATAAAGGCAGGCGGTATCGGCGCAGTTGTGGATAACGCAAGAGATATCCCCGGATTCTTCGAGTTCTTCGGACTTGCATCTCCCACCGTTGACGCCGATGGCGTTCAGCAGGTTGTTAACGGTGCTCTACAGTGGGGCGACCCTGCTCCCTACGGATTCCTTTCGGTCGCTTCTATGATGGCTTGGGGTCTTGGCTACTTCGGTATGCCTCAGGTTCTCCTCCGCTTTATGGCTATCCGTAAAGAGGGCGAGCTTAAGATGTCAAGAAGAATCGCTATGGTATGGGTCGTTATATCCCTTGCCGTTGCAGTGTTCATTGGCATTGTCGGCCGTCAGCTCTATCCGACCGAGCTTCTCACAAAGTCCGCAGCCGAAAACATCTTCATCACCCTTTCAACCAACTTCCTGCCGCCTCTTATCGCAGGTCTTGTTATGGCAGGCATTCTTGCCGCAACTATCTCTTCGTCAGATTCTTATCTTCTTATTGCGGCTTCTGCGGTTGCTAAAAACATCTTCCAGGGCATCGCAAAGAAGAATGCTACCGACAAGCAGGTTATGTGGGTAACAAGAATTACACTTCTTGTAATAGCTCTTATCGCTATTGTAATCGCTCTTGATTCTAACAGCGTTATCTTCAATATCGTATCCTTTGCATGGGCGGGCTTCGGCGCGACCTTCGGACCGCTTATGATATTCTCTCTCTTCTGGAAGCGAATCAATCGCTGGGGTGCGATAGCAGGTATGGTCGGCGGCGCCGCTACTGTATTTATCTGGAAGCTTGTGCTAAACCCCATTGGCGGAGTTTTCGGCATTTACGAGCTTCTCCCCGCATTTATCGTATCAAGTATCTTGATCGTTGTGGTTTCTCTGCTTACCCCCGCTCCCTCTAAAGAAATAGAGGAAGACTTTGAAGCTGTTAAGGCAGGAAATGTAGAATAATCAAAAAAGACCTCTTCGAGGTCTTTTTTAATGCTGAATGTAGAATGCAGAGTGCAGAATGCAGAATTAATGTGCCTGCGGCGGATTTATATGTGGGACGTCGTGAACGCCGTCCCCTACAAAGGGTTAATATTGATTTGTGTAGGGGTCGGCGCCTCGACGACCCGTTATATATCTGTGCGAAGCACACCGAAATTCTGCATTCTGCATTCTAAAAAAGCTGAAGTGTTTTATCACTTCAGCTTTTTATATTTCTCCCTGGTTGCCATTCCGCCGCGGATGTGGCGGTCCTGTTTATTCTTTTCAAGAACGGCTTTTACCTGTCCGTAAAGCACAGGGTCCTCTCGACGAAGTCTCTCTGTTACATCCTTATGTACCGTTGATTTTGATATTTTAAACACCTTTGCGGCGGCACGCACGGTAGCTCCCGACTCTACTATATATTCCCCCAGCTCAATAGCTCTCGTATCTGTAGCTCTCATATTATCAACTCCCATTTTAAGTAGTATGAAAAAGCATTTAAAAATATGTCCTCTTTTTAGCGTTTTTTGTCCACCCGTGTCCTGCTTTTTTATGCTATTATTATCGGCGGACAGTGATGAAAAAATTTTTCCTATATATAATATATATTTATATATATTTATTAATATTTTACATTGAAAAATGTTGATAAGTATGGTATAATCGAAAAGAATGGAAAAATAGGGTCATTATATGTTTTAATAAATTAACGAGAAAATAAAGGAGAGAAAAAATGGACATCAATTCTTTAAATGATATATGGGAAGCCATAAGAGGAATGCTTCTTGAGAAAATGAACAGAATTTCCTTTGATGTATGGTTTAAGGACCTTCATCTTGTAGAGATCCGTGACGGTCAGATGGTATTCAGTATATATTCAGGCTATAAGAAAAAAATAATCGAATCAAATTATATGCCTGTTTTTAAGCCTATTATACGCGAAATAATGGGTATTGATATGGAGATTACTATTGTTGCTGAGGATGAAAACGGACAGATAGTCCAGAATGAAAAGGCTTCTCCCGATTCCTCCTTTGAGGACAGCCTCACCTTTGATAATTTTATAGTCGGCTCCTGTAACCGTTTTGCACACGCTGCCGCAATGGCTGTTGCTGATAACCGCAATATTATATACAATCCTCTTGTTATTTACGGTCAGTCGGGTGTTGGAAAGACCCACCTTATGCTGGCTATACGCAACCAGATAAAGAAAAAATACCCTGAAAAGAGAATCGAGTATATTCGCTGTGAAGAGCTTATTAATGAATTTATAAGCTCTGTACATAATGGACGGGCTGAGGAGTTCCGAAATATTTACAGAAATCTTGATGTTCTGCTGATAGACGATATTCAGTTTATTGCGGGAAAGGAACAGACTCAGGAAGAGTTCTTTAACACCTTCAATTCTCTTTATCAAAATAATAAGCAGATAGTCGTTACCATGGACCGTCCGCCTAAAGAAATTAAAACTTTAGATGATAGGATAAGAAACCGTCTTGAAATGGGTCTTTTTTCGGATATAAGCCTTCCTGACTATGAAACAAGGGTAGGTATCATCCGTAAAAAAGCAGAATCTCTTGGAATTACGATTGAGGAATCAATTGTTCATTATGTTGCCGAGCACATTAAGGTTAATACACGTCAGCTTGAGGGCGTTGTTAAAAAAATTCAGGCGCATATGCAAATGAATATAGAACCTACCCTTTCGGTAGTTCAGGGAATTGTAAAAGAGGTAGTTTCCGACCTTACACCCGAGCCGATAAAAATAGACAAAATAATTTCCGAGGTTGCACGCACCTATGATGTTTCGGAAAATGAAATACTTTCCCGTCATAAAACTGCAGAGGTTGCAAAGGCACGGCAGATAGCTATGTATATTGCAAGAGAAACTACGGAGCTTTCATATAAGGCTATAGGTGAGTCTTTTGGAAGAGATCATACTACTGCTCTTTTCTCGGTAAATAAAATTGAAGAGCTTATAAAAACCTCTCCCTACGACAAGGAGCTTATTGAGGATATTATTAAAAATTTGAAGAACGATAACTGATTACAAATCACCGTCTGCAGATCACTTTTTATTCAATATATCAACCTTAATTAACATTTCTTTTTCCACATTGCTGTTAATAAGCACATTTTAATAAAGTTATTAAGTTTTTATCAAAGTTTTTATTAAGTGTCGAAAATAGGCTTGTCTACTGTGTGAAAATGACTTTTCCACACTTTTCACCGACTATATTACTACTGTTATATTTTATTTATTTTTAATTAATTATAAAACTGCAAATAAAGGAGTTTTTCTTATGCGTTTCACAACTGAGAGATCTGCGCTTCTTGATGCTGTACAGAATTTATCAAGAATAGTTACAAAAACAAGTCTCCCCGTGCTTGAGGGAATACTTATTTCTGCTGAAAAGGGTAAGCTTACTCTTATCAGCTACAATTTAGAGATAAGTATGAAAAAAGAGATATATGCAAACTGTGAGGTTGAGGGTGATGTTGTAATAAGCGCCCGCTTACTCTCTGAGATCTTAAGAAAGTCAGACGGAATAGATGTTACCGTTGAGACTGATGAGCGACTTATGTGCCATATAAGAAGCGGAAATGCAGTATTTGATATTATGGGAATGAAGGCTGATGATTTTCCTGAGATTCCTTCTGTGCCCGAAACAGAAAAAATAACAGTTTCCGGCGGATTGCTTAAGGATATGGTTAAGGGCACCCTTTTTGCAGTTGCACAGAACGAAGGCTCACGTCCTATTCTTACAGGTCTTAATATAAGAATTGATTCAGGTGTAGCCAGATTTGTGGGTATTGACGGAAGAAGAATTGCAATAAGAAAGGAAAAGCTTGGAACCTCGGGCGATTTCAACTTTGTAATTTCCGGCAAGGCTATCGGAGAAGCTGTCAAGATTATTAATAATGATGATGAGAATGTTGAAATTTTTGTATCAAGAAAGCTTGCTTCCTTTAATATAGAGGGTTATACAATGGTTTCCCGTCTGCTTGAAGGAGAGTTTTTGAATTTTGAAAGAGCTTTACCAAAAGAACATCTTCAGCAGATAACTGTAAATACAAGAGATATTATAGATATAATAGAAAGAATTTCACTTGTCGTCAGCGATAAGTTTACAACACCTATCCGCTGTAAGATCGAAAAAGATATTTCTACCTTTACCTGTATTTCTTCGGTAGGCCGCGCGGTTGATACATATGAAACTCCCCTTTCGGGAGAGGATTTTGAAATTGGTATCAACTCCCAATATCTTATAGAAGCTCTTCGTGCCTGCGAAACAGATGAAGTTGTAATGAAATTCAAGGGCAGTAAGGAAGGCTTTGTTATAGAGCCTGTAAACGGCGACAGCTTTATATATATGATCATGCCGATGATGCTGAAATAACAGTGAACAGTGGTCAGTAAAGGAATTTAATATGAATTACAAAAAAATAACGATAAAGGAAGATTTTATCCGACTTGATGCTGCACTTAAGCTTGCAGGTCTTGTATCCACAGGTGGCCACGCGAAGGTCGTAATACAAGGCGGAGAGGTAAGAGTTAACGACACCGTCTGTACTATGAGAGGCAAAAAGCTTCGCAGCGGAGATATTGCCGTTTATGACGGAGAAGGTCTTATAATTGAATAATGATCGTTAAAAAGATAAGCTTTAAAAACTTTCGCAATCTCGCTGAGGGAGAACTGGTCCCTTGTGAAAATATAAATATAATCTGCGGTGAAAACGCACAGGGAAAAACAAATATCACAGAGGCTTTATGGCTTTTCACGGGTGCTAAAAGCTTTCGCGGCGCAAAAGACAGCGAAATGATATCCTTTGGCTTTACAGAATCTAAGCTTTCAATGGATTTTGTAAGCGGCGGAATAGAGCGAAATGCCGAAATTTCAATAAAAATGAGAAGATCGGCGTCCCTCGACGGAAAGAAACTCAGAACAGCAGCCGCACTTGCGGGAAATTTCTGCGCTATAGTTTTTTCTCCTTCTGATTTAGAGGTTGTAAAAAACGGCCCTGCTCTGCGACGTAGATTTATGGATATCGCGCTGGGGCAGTTATATCCGCAATATATTGATATTTTGCGTGATTATACAAGGGCTGTGACCCAGAGAAACACTTTACTTCGTGACAGCGACGGAGCACCTGATACGGCGATGCTTGATGTTTTTGAAGCAGAGATAGCATTAAAGGGTGCCAAAATTACCGAATACAGAACAGAATACTGTAAAAGTATCACTCCGCACTTAAGCGAGATATATTCAGGTCTTTCAGGAAGATGTGAAGAATTAGAGGCTGAATATTTACCTGTATGCCGCCCCGAAGATCTAGCAGAGGAGCTTTTAAAGGCAAGACGGCGTGATATATATTCAGGCATTACCTCGGTAGGTCCCCACAGAGACGACCTTGATTTCAGGATAAATTCTGTTTCTGCCCGTACCTTTGGCAGTCAGGGTCAGCAAAGAAGCGTCGCTATAGCCTTAAAGCTTGCTGAAGCAAGAACATTAAAGGACATAACAGGTGAAGAGCCTGTTGCAATACTTGACGATGTAATGAGCGAGCTTGATCCGAGCCGTCA
>JAZNTG010000043.1:0-38168 GCA_045591645.1 Acutalibacteraceae bacterium
AAGACAGGTAGGCCGTATGTTGATACTGCCACTGTCAAATACGCGCGCTGTGGGCGACTTATTCCAATTTTTTATTCCTTTCCGTTCCAGCAATATGTGCACAAGTTTTCAGGATCTATTCCTATAGCATCTATTACTCCCTTTAACGATTGAAACTCAAGCGATGCAAAATGCAATTCCTTACAGATATGCTCTCTCAGCTTCTTTCCTCTCTCGGTATCGGGATCACTGTATTCATCAATATGCTTATAGCCCTCTTCACCCTCAAGCTCGAAGATCGTTCTGCGGGCGATAAGCTCCATATCACTTGTTGCTCTTGAAAAGTTAAGATATTTGCAACCGTACATTATCGGCGGACAAGCCGAGCGGATATGTACTGATTTTGCGCCGTTGTCATAAAGAAAATCTACCGTTTCCTTAAGCTGAGTGCCTCTGACGATAGAGTCGTCCACAAAGAGGAGGTTTTTGTCGGTAATAAGCTCATGAACAGGTATCTGCTTCATACGGGCTACCCGATTTCTCTCCTTCTGATTTGTGGGAGTGAAGCTTCTTGACCAGGTAGGAGTGTATTTTATGAAAGCTCGCGCAAACGGTATACCGCTTGTATGTGCATAGCCAATAGCGTGAGGTGTACCCGAATCAGGAACACCACCTACATAATCTATTTGGTCGGTAAGTCCGTTATCCTTATCGCGCGCCGCCATAATATTTCCGTTGCGGTAGCGCATTACCTCAACATTGACCCCCTCATAGGTAGAGGTCGAATATCCGTAATAGCTCCAGAGAAAAGAGCACATCTTCATCTTTTCACCTGGGGCTGCCAGCTGGATCATTCTGTCGGCTGTTATCTCGATTATCTCGCCCGGACCGAGCTCGCGCACCGTATCGTAGCCAAGCTTTGTAAAAGCAAAGGGCTCGAAGGACACGCAATGTCCGTCCTCCCTTTTTCCGACGCTTATCGGAATTCTTCCCAGCCGATCTCGTGCAGCTATAATACTTCCGTTATCGCGAAGAATGAGAATTGAAGCGGTACCGTCAATCTCGGCCTGAGCAAACTTGATACCCTCGGCGATACTGCATTTCTGATTAATGAGAGCTCCGACAAGCTCGGTAGAATTCACCTTGCCGCCTGTCATTGCGCCGAAATGTCCTATATTGTCCTTAAGATATCTGTCAATAAGCTCATCGGCATTGTTTATCCTGCCGATAACACAGATCGCATATGTACCGTGATTAGAACGAATAAGGAGCGGCTGAGGATCATAGTCGCTTATACAGCCGATCGCAGCCGTTCCCTTCATTTCGTCAAAAACATCCTCAAACTTTGTACGGAAGGGTGAGTTCTGAATATTATGGATCTCACGCTGAAGTCCTATCTCGGGATCATATGCAGCCATTCCTGCTCTGCGTGTACCCAGATGTGAATGGTAGTCAGTGCCGAAAAAAACGTCCGAAACGGCGTCCTCATGGCAGACTGCTCCGAAAAATCCACCCATAATTTACTCCTTGTCCTGTTGTGGGAATGATTACTATTAAATTAAGCGAAGAAAAGCTCAGAGAGGGTCATCGGGTCAATGTACTCGCCGTTCTTGTAAACGCGCATATTTCCCGAAGCGATCTCATCAATAAGCATTACGCTGCCGTCAGCATCGTAGCCAAACTCAAACTTAATATCGTAAAGAACGAGTCCCTTTTCTTTTAAGTCATCAGCGACGATCTGAGTGATCTTCTGGGTCATTTCCTTAATATCGTCATACTGCTCGGCTGTCATAACGCCGAGGTCGACAAGTCCGTCCTTAGTAACGAGCGGATCGCCCTTTTCGTCATTCTTAAAGGTGGTCTCAACATATGCGGGAAGATCAGCACCCTCCTCGATATAGTCGCTATAGCGGCGCAGGAAGCTTCCTACTGCCTTATGGCGGCAGATGACCTCAAGACCCTTACCGAACACCTTAGCGGGAAGCACCTCCATAGTGGTGTTTTCAAGGTCAGCGTTTACGTAGTGTGTCTTGATGCCTGCCGCATTGACCTTTTCAAAGAAGTAGATAGACATACGGAGGTTTACATCGCCGACTCCGTCGATCGTAAGTCCTACAGAGTTCTCACCCGGATCGAACACACCGTCCTTGCCTGTGCAATCGTCCTTGAATTTAAGCAGATAGTTACCGTTATCCAAAGCATAAACGTCCTTAGTTTTTCCAGTGTATACAAGTTTGTTTTCCATAATAAATTTACTCCTTTGAATAAAGAATTTAATAATTTATAAAGCCTTAAGCTTGTCCAGAACCGCCGCGTCCTTTTCGAGAACAGCAGCCGCGTCCTTTGCGCGTTTGGCATCTAATTTGGCGGCAAGCTCACTATCCTCGACCGCCAGTATCTGTGCGGCCAAAAGTGCCGCATTGGCGCCGCCGTTTATCGCAACGGTGGCAACAGGAATGCCTGTAGGCATCTGAACGGTAGAAAGCAGAGCATCCATACCGTCAAGGCAGGCAGATTTGCAGGGAATTCCTATAACGGGAAGTGTAGTATTAGCAGCTATTGCGCCTGCTAAATGCGCCGCCATACCCGCTGCGGCGATTATAGCACCGAAGCCGTTTTTACGGGCATTTACCGCGAAGTCGCGCGCTTCAACGGGGGTTCTGTGCGCCGAGTAGATATGCACCTCGTAAGGAATACTGAGGCTGTCAAGTGCATCTGTTGCTTTTTTAATGATAGGAAGGTCCGAATCGCTCCCCATTACAATGCCTACTTTTTTCATAAATTATCCTCCAATCAAAAAAGGGCATTTCAACCCCTATATAAAAGGTTGAACTGCCCAGACGGTCGACAAATTTACGGTATTTTTGCTCCCTTGCGGTCATCCGCTTATCCGTCAGTAACAAAAACCCTAAATATAGTAATTTAAGTTCTTGTTTATTATACTATTATGTGTGCTTGAAAGTCAAGTAAAATAAGCGACTTCGACATATCAAATTTTGATAAAAAATGACCAAACTTTAGCCAAAGCATTCAAACCCGAATCAGATTTAAATGCTTTAACTAACCCCTTGAAATTTAAAGGAAAAGTGATATAATTATGTTTAATACGGAAGGTGAAAGTTATGTCAATGGAAATAAGAGTTACATTACCCGCTCCCGAAGAAATAAAGCGCGATTATCCCCTCTCTACTTCGGTTATTGAAAAGAAAGCGGCAAGAGACAAGGAGATCGCAAGCATATTCACAGGCGAGTCGGACAAGTTTATTCTTATCATTGGGCCCTGCTCTGCCGACTCGGAAGAGCCTGTGCTTGATTATATACGAAGACTTAAAAGGGTTCAGGACAAGGTCGAGGATAAAATTCTTATAATTCCAAGAATTTATACCAACAAGCCACGTACTACAGGCGACGGGTATAAGGGTATGATACATCAGCCCGACCCCAATAAAAAGCCCGATATGCTGAAAGGTCTGCTTTCTATACGCGATCTTCACAAAAGAGCTGTTGAGGATACGGGATTTTCCTGTGCAGATGAGATGCTTTATCCCGAGAACTTTGCTTATCTTGATGATATTCTCGGCTACGTTGCTATCGGCGCACGCTCGGTTGAAAATCAGCAGCACAGGCTTGTAAGCTCGGGTATGGCAATACCCGTGGGAATGAAAAACCCCACCAGCGGTGACTTTTCGGTTATGATGAACTCTATCACGGCGGCACAGCATCCTCACGACTTTATATTCAGAAGCTCGGAGGTATCCACCACAGGCAACCCTCTTGCGCACGCAATACTTCGCGGCTCGGTCAACAAGCACGGACAGTCTATCCCCAACTATCACTATGAGGATCTTGTCCGTCTTTACGAGGACTATTCAAGAAGAGAGCTTCACAATATGGCAGTAATAGTCGATGCCAATCATTCTAACTCCAATAAGCAGTATTTAGAGCAGATAAGGATATCTAAGGAAATTCTGCATTCAAGACGTCACTCAGCCGATATCAATAAAATGGTAAAGGGTCTTATGATCGAAAGCTATATTGAAGACGGCTGTCAGAAGATAGGCGAAGGCACCTACGGCAAGAGCATTACCGATCCTTGTCTGGGCTGGGAAAAGACCGAAAGACTTATTCTCGATATCGCTGATTCCTTAGTGTGACAGGACTCGAACCTGCCACACTATAAAATATGTTCAATGAAAAATGGGCTGTCTCTGAGACAGCCCATTTGAAATTATAGAATAATATATTATATCAGCTTATCGCCTTATCCTTCCACTTACCGCGGTTGTAGAAGATGACAGTGAGCAGAGCGCCTATTACCCAAGAAAGCAGCAACGATATCTGGATGCACTCACTTCTACCGAAGGGCAGCTCTTCGGTGCGGGTCAAAAAGGATATTCCATAGGCTATCGGAACGCGGATGGCAACCGTAGTAATAAGCGATATCCACATAGGTGTCAAGGTATCGCCTGCGCCGCGCATAATGCCCGAAAGGCTCTGCGTTACCGCAACGGCGATATAACCTAATGCAAGAATGGACATAAGATAATAGCTCATATCAACAAGGGATGCAGTATCGGTAAATACTCCCATAAGTCCTTTACCGAAGATGAGTATTGCCGCAGTAATTACAGTCGAACAGCCGACCGCAAGCCATGTTCCCTGCTTTGCGCCCTTCTTTACACGGTCGTAAAGACCCGCACCGACATTCTGTCCAGCATAGGTAGTAAGGGCGGTACCAAAGGAGAAGTTCGGCATCATGGCAAAGCCGTCCACACGCATAACCACAACATTTGCAGCAATAAACTGTTCACCGAACTGATTTGTAAGCGACTGCACGATTATCATAGCAGAAGAGAATATCGCCTGAGTAGCACCCGAGGGAAGTCCCAATTTGATAATAGTCTTTACAAACGGAGCTTGCGGCTTTAAATAATTCCAACCGAAATCAAAATATTCTCTCATCTTTGCTAGCTTTATAAAGCAAAGTATTGAGGAAACTACCTGCGCAATAACAGTAGCAAGCGCAACACCTGCAACTCCCATTCCGAGAAACGCCACAAAATATATATCAAGAACGATATTGATGACCGTAGCAACAAGCAGGTATATGAGAGCGGATATGGAATCTCCTAGTCCGCGAATGATGCCCGATAGGATATTGTAATAAGCCATTCCCGCCATTCCCACAAGGGATATCATAAGATAATCGGCACACCAGTCATGGATGGATTCGGGAGTGTTCAGCACCGTCAGTATCGGGTGGATAAGAGGCGCCGCTACCCCAATAAGCAAAAGGCAGGCTATTGCCGTAACCGTAATGCAGTTGCCCACCGTAAAGGAGAGCTTTTCGCGGCTTTTGGCGCCGAAATACTGTGCTACCATGATACTCGCGCCTGCAGAGATACCGATAAAAAGCACAAGCAACAGGTTCAGTATCGGGGTCGCACTGCCCACCGCGGCCAGCGCGTTATCACCCACATACTTACCTACGACTATACTGTCAACAGTGCTGTAAAGCTGCTGTGCAATATTGCCGAGAAGCATCGGCAGAGTAAATGTAACTATACTTTTCCATGGAGAGCCTACCGTCATATCGGTGGGCGCAAATAATATTTTTAACGACTTTTTCATTTAAACCTCTTAAATTATGATCACAAATTCACGTAATATACAATGCTCTTACAAACGAAATGCACCCCATATCAGGTGCATTTTTATTTATTATTCAAAAAGCGGTGTTGAAAAATATCTTTCAGCAGTATCGGGGAGAACTGTTACTACTGTTTTACCCTTTCCAAGCCTCCTTGCAAGCCTTATCGCCGCGGCGACATTAGTGCCGCTTGAAATTCCGCAAAGTATTCCCTCTTTTGAAGCTAGCTCCTTAGAGGTCTGCAAGGCCTCTTCATCCTTTATAATGCATACATCATCAATTATACTCTGATTCAGTATTTCAGGGATAATTCCATCGCCTATTCCCATCTGAATATGAGTACCGATAGAGCCGCCGGAGAGTATTGCGGCGTTTTCAGGCTCGACCGCCCAAACGGTCATATCGGGATTTTCGGCTTTAAGCACCTCTCCGATTCCCGTAATCGTGCCGCCTGTCCCTATACCTGAGCAAAAGCCGTGTATAGGCGCGCCCACCTGCTCTAATATCTCACGCGCGGTAGCAGAGCGCTGTATGGCAGGATTAGCGGGGTTTTCAAACTGCTGCGGAACAAAAACCCTCGGATCCTCGGCTTTCATTTTAAGGGCAAGCGCAAGACACTGTTCTATACAAAGTCCGATATTGCCGTCATCGTGAATCAGAATGACCTCGGCGCCGTACTGACGGACAAGCTTTCTTCTCTCCTCGCTTACCGAGTCGGGCATAATTATCTTTACCTTATAGCCTCGTACTGCGCCCACCAAAGCAAGCCCTATTCCCTGATTGCCGCTTGTTGGCTCAACAATAACCGAGTCTTTATTTATAAGACCATTTTTCTCAGCGTCGAGTATCATATTAAAGGCGGTCCGCGTCTTTATAGAGCCGCCGACATTGAGTCCTTCAAATTTAACAAGGATCTCGGCTGAATCGCGATCGGTCATATGCTGAAGTCTTATGATCGGGGTATTGCCCATTGCTTCCAAAATGCTGTTTAAAACCATAAAATGTGCCTTTCAATCTACAAATTAAGAGGATTATACCATAACAAACATGCTTTTTCAATCTAAAAGAGCTCGTTATGGATAATATTTATCGCTTCATCCATAACCTTCTGTGCAGAGGAAGTGATGCCCTGGGAATTTGTTAGAATAACGATAATATAAGGGCTTCCATCCTTCCATACTATTCCTGCGTCGCTCATAGAGTTCCAATCCCCTCTGTTAAAGCCCTGCTTATGAGAATAGCTTGCCTTGCCGAGAGCTGAGGAAGCAAAGTTACCGTCAGTACCCGTACAGGTATTATACAAAAACTCCGAGTGCGCGGCATCCGAAGTAAAATAGCGGTAAAGCTCCCTCCACATTACAGCGTGTTCGTCTGCCTTTGCGCGAAGGGCCCAAACGGTGGGTTTTATCTGCAACGACGGACATCCAAGGTCGCTCACCCACTTATTATAGCCCTCTCTGCCGAAATAGTCGACCTGCATAAGATAGCCAACATTGTCGCTTATGCTCATACTTTTGTGAATGATAGTTTTCATATCAAAAACCGTACCCAGAGCACTGTACTGCATATCTCCCGTGCCCGGCTCATAGTGTTTTTTCTCATAGGTCATCTCTGTATCGAGAGAGCCGTTTCCTTTATCCATCTGAAGACAGCAGTAAAGAGAATAAAACGCCTTTACAGTACAGGCGGGAAAAAGCTCTGCCTCGGCATTATAGCTGATGGATTTTCTGTTATCCAAAGAATAAGCCACGACCGATATTTCTCTTGAATAACCGTCAAGTACAGCCTCAAGTCTCGATATAGCGTCCGAGTATTTTTCGTCGGCAAGGGCACCGAGCGCGGTTACCCTTTTTCCCGACGCTATCTGCAAAAGCAGGTCGCCGTATTGGTCATTCTGCTCTATAAACGGCACACCGAAATTATTAGTTGTTGGTTTTATATCACCTGAAGTTGTCTCTTCACTTGATATATCACTTGAGGAAAAAGAATTCTCAGAAGAAATAATAGAACTTGTGTTATCGACCGAAGCGCAGGCTGAAAATGCCATAATTATACAAAGCAACAAAACTAAGATTCTCAAAAAAGCAAAATCTTTTTTCATAACTGCCGTCCTTTTTTCAAAATACAAGTGTATTCTATCATTAAAATCAATAAAAATCAATAAAAAGGACTTCTAGGAGTCCTTTTTAGCGGTATCGAGCGTTTTGCCGAAAACGACAAAACGGTCATAGAGATATTCGGTCACAAAATTTATAAGCATTGTGCCGATAAATACAAGGTCATTATTCCAGCCGATACCCTCACCTGTAAGCCAATGACCCCACCAGGTAGAAAGCGGTGTGAACACAAGGTAAAAGCCTGCAACCTTTAGCATAGCTAAGGGAACATTGTTAGCGGAGCAAAACGTATACTTTCTGTTAAGAGTAAAATTCCACAGGACCGACAGTGTCAGCGATATGAGATATGATACCCAATAATCCAGCTTAAATACCTTATCCAAAAGCTCAAAGCTTGCTATCTGAATAATGCCTGCACTTAGCGAAAAAAGCGTAAACTTTACGGTACGCAAAAATTCTTTTTTCTTTTCGGTCATTGTTGTCCCCTCTTTTTTTAATTTTCAAGGGTATTCTAACACATTATTTCTTTTTTGGCAAGAGACTGCACAAGGTTAGTTTTTCGAAATAATCCACCGACTTCATCATCCATTACGCAAATCCGTTTTGATGGGTGATGAATATTGATTAGTGAAGAATGAATAACACAAAAATTACTACGTACAAATCAAATAAAAGCGGTTTGAATATAAATGCCGTTATAGGCAAAAATACCAAGTCACACTGATACAAACAAATACACCGCCGGATTGTTTTCCGTGGCGGTGATGCGTTATCAATCAGCTTGTCGCTTTTTCATTTTTTGCCAGTTGATAAAACCATATATATCGTTAATAAGAAAAGCAATAAAGCAAACAACTACTGAAATATAGCGTATATCTAAGATACTTGCCAACACCCACAATATTATTAAAACAATATCATTAGCAGCGTAAGCCAAAGCAAAATATGGACTTCTACAGAAGGTCAGATATACGGCAAGAAAACTGGTCGTAACCGATATTGTGCTTGGTAGGATATTTGCCGTATTGTAATATTCCAAAACAAAGTACAATACCATCGTAACGATTGTTGTTACAATCCACATAATGACCTGTTCAAATTTTCCAATGCTATTCACCTTAACCTCGGCTTTATTGCCTTTGTATGGGTTGCGTAACCAAGATATCAAAGCGAATACCGCCATTGGCATTGTCATGCCGAGATATGTAATCATCTCGCCGTAATAAGCGAAAGTGTAAGATATGACGCCATAAAGAAAACTGAAAATTACCATCAATAGTTGCCCAAAAGGGTTGCCTTTGGCGTTGAATATCAATGAAGTAACACCGATGAGCGAAGCTGATAAGGTTAAATAATTTGCTCTATCGAAAGCGATAAAGGAAACAACTATCAAGAATACAGATGTAAGCCATAACGTAATTTCAAGTTTGGAAAAATAATTCAAAAGTTTTCTCATGAGTGATCCTCCAAAAAATAAACATCCGAATACACATCTTCTAAGACCTAACGATGTGTAAACGGATGCTCTATTTGCATCTTTCTACCCGGTGGCAGTTTTAATATTATATCACCATACAAATAAAAAATCAAGAAAAAGCATGTAGTGTAAAAACTACTGCTCATTAACCAAAGAAAAACACCATCTGATCCCACCGACAAAAATCAGTGGGATTTTTTCATTTTAATAAAACTTAAACATTCTCAAAACAAGGCAAAAGCGTTGACAGTCAATAATTCGCTTGTACGGTGAGGCAATGGTTATTGGAATTATAATACAGGTGCTGACTTGTGCCAAAGCTACTCCTACCATACACAATTTAATAACCAATTCTATAACTTTGACAAATCTTTCCTTACGTGTAGAAGAAGGTCCTCAGACAGCACAGTTTCCAAGAATAACAAAAGCGACTATGTATCAATAAAATACATAGTCGCTGATTTTATACCTATTAAAAAACTATTATCGTTCCTGTAAGTTTAACCGCTAAAATGGATATGCAGCTTCGTCGCAGACGAGGGTTACGTCGGGGTGGAACTGGAGAATAGAAGCCGGTACCTTTGGATCAACAGGACCCCAGAAGGTCTTTTTTAGTATCTCCCTCTTATCAGCACCGGTTACTATCATAACGATTCTTTTTGCAGCCATAATTGTACCTATGCCCATAGTAAATGCCGCCTTCGGAACTTCATCAGCAGAATTAAAGAAACGCTTATTTGCATCGATGGTCATTTCAGTAAGCTTTACCTCATGTGTAATGGAGGGAAAATGGTCTTCCGGCTCATTAAAACCAATATGACCGTCGTGACCTATGCCAAGAAGCTGAAGGTCTACGCCGCCCCACTCCTCAATCTGTCTCTCATAATCCTCACACATCTTGTCGGGATCAGCAGCTTGACCTAAGGGTACAATAGTATTTTCGGGCTTTATGGAGATATGGTCAAAAAGGTTGTCCTGCATAAAACTACGATAGCTCTGCTCATGGGTAGGAGCAAGGCCCTTGTACTCATCAAGATTTGCAGAGCGAACACGGGAGAAGTCCATAATTCCTTCCTTCTCGCGTCTTGCCATTTCGGCATAAAGCGGAAGAGGGGTTGATCCTGTAGCAAGGCCTATAACTGCAGTCGGCTTCTTTGCAATCACATCCTCAAAAACGTCGCAAGTCAGCTTGCCGATCTCATCAGGGTTTTTGGCTACGATAATTCTTGTATGCAACATAATATTTACCACCTTGTGCACTTATGTACACTCATCTTAGCAAATACTTGTGTCAAAGTAAAGCGACTGCTTCGCCAATTTTAGTAAAATATCGTACATTTTCTTCTTTTGTCGTGTTTTTGACCGCTTCCCAAAGTCCGTACGGGTCGTTTTCCGTATCGGGCATATGAACGAGTACTATTTCTTTTGCTCCCAGACTTTTTGTAAGACTCCAAGCTGACTCAGTATTGCAGTAAGCAAAAGGAACTATTAAAATATCAGGCTGGGGTAGATTGGCAATATTTTTCCACTGAAGCGGAGACGCATCGCCCATAAACCATATGCATCGGCTACCCTTTATAATAAAGCTGAAATGCGGAACATTGGATCTTCCGATATGTCTGGTCGGTACAGCCTTAAGTTCAACATTACCCACCTTTAAAGCACAGCACTCAGACCCTAAAACGGGTCTGAGTGTCTCGGATCTATAAAGGTTAACATAGCTCTCGTCATAATGATCACTATGCTTGTGGGTACAGCATAAAACATCAGGAAAGCGCTGTGATAGCTCTTTGCGGATATTTGCGGAGGTTCCAAGATAGTGCTCGGTCGGCTCACATACTCCGTCAAGAAGTATGCGAACACCGTCCATTTCTATCAGTACACCCGCATTTGCTGTACGTGTAATTTTCATTTACACGCCCTGCTTTGCACGGCGAAGAGCCTCAGCTTCGGTGCAACCGTTTTCTACAACGTGACCTGCGAGAGGAACTATCTTCTCGTGGATAGCGTCAATAATCCAGCCAGCCTGCGGGAAGAAGAACTCATCAAACTCGAAGGGAGGTGTGATCCAGTTGCGTGCGCCAACTACTACCGGAGGTGCATCAAGGTCGTCGAAGCAAAGCTCAGTAATATTCTTAGCAACGTCATTAAGGAAGGAGCCGCGAGCGCAAGCATCAGAAACGAGAACGACACGTCCTGTCTTCTTTACAGACTCAATGATCTTGGTATAATCAAGCGGAACGAGCGAATGGAGGTTGATAACGTCAGCTTCCATTCCGTACTTTTCGGAAAGAGTCTTGGCAGCATCAACTGCACGGTAGAGAGCAGCACCGATGGTGAGGATAGTTACATCCTTACCGTCACGTACCTTGTTTGTATCGCCGAATTCGATCTCATAGCGCTCTGCAGGTACGCCGCCCTCGTGGAACTGCTCACCTACATCGTAAATTCTCTGGCTCTCGAAGAAGATAACGGGGTCGGTACCCTTAAGGGCAGTCTCCATAAGTCCCTTAGCTTCCCAAGGAGTTGCGGGGAAGCATACCTTAAGACCGGGGATATGAGCACAAAGTGCGGTCCAGTCCTGAGAGTGCTGTGCACCGTACTTAGAGCCTACAGAAACGCGGAGTACTACAGGCATCTTAAGTATGCCTGCAGACATTGACTGCCACTTTGACATCTGGTTGAAGATCTCATCTCCTGCACAGCCGATAAAGTCAGCATACATAAGCTCAACAAGTGCGCGACCGCCCGATACTGCGTAACCAACAGCTGTACCAACGATAGCAGCCTCTGCGATGGGAGAGTTGAAGAGACGGCAATGCGGGAATGCATCCATCATTCCACGGTATACTGCGAATGCGCCGCCCCAGTCACGTACGTCTTCACCGTACGCAATAAGGGTAGGATCCTCATAGAAACGATCATATATAACCTCAGAAAGAGCGTCGCGGAGGTTGAAGAGCTTCATCTTAGAAACAGGCTTGCCGTTAACGATCGGAGAACGTTCCTTCTCTTTAAGCTTCTTATAAGCAGGAACCTCCTCCTTGGGCATATTAACCTCAGGCTCACGGTCATCAAGCTTATCTATCTTCATGTCCGAGAACATCATACGCTCAACTACTGCAGGATCTGCCTTAAAATCAACATAGGGGCTGATAGCCGGGTCAGAAGCTGCCTTGCAGATCATAGTCATACGCTCGACTGTACCAGCGACGATCTCCTCAAGCTTAGAATCGTTAGCGACTCCTGCCTCAACAAGACCCTTACGGTATGTGATGATCGGGTCGACTTCTTTCCAAGCATCCATCTCCTCCTTAGTACGGTAAGCGTTCTGGTCAGAGGTGGAGTGACCTGAGAAGCGATAGGTAATAGTATCAAGCATAACAGGACCCTCGCCTGCGCGAAGAATCTTGAGTTTTCTTTCCATAGCATCAATAACAGCAAGAGGATTGAAGCCGTCGATACGCTCAGCGTAGAACTGAGTCGGACTGATACCTGCACCGATACGTGCTAGCATATCGTATCCCATAGTTTCTCCTCTGGTCTGATCGCCCATTCCGTAGGAGTTATTGAATACATTGTAAAGGATAGGCATACCGCCGTTGTGGCTCTCCCAAAGTGTGTGGAACTGATCCATAGCGGCAAAGTTCATTGCCTCCCAAACGGGGCCGCGAGCCATAGAGCCGTCGCCCGAGTTGCAGACAACGATTCCCTGCTTGTCGTTTATTTTCTTGAAGAGAGCTGCACCTGTAGAAATTGCAGCAGAGCCGCCGACTATTGCGTTATTCGGATAAATACCGAAGGGCAGGAAGAAAGCGTGCATTGAGCCGCCCATACCCTTGTGGAAACCGGTCTCGCGAGCGAATATCTCAGAGAGAGTACCGTAAAGAATGAAACGGATAGCAAGCTCCTTTGCGTTGTCGCAAGGACCGAGCTTCTCTGTAGCTCTGAGAGCCGAACCGCCGAGGAAGCCTTCCATAATGGTCATAAGCTCCTGCTCAGAAAGCTTCTCAATACAAGAAAGAGCCTTAGCAAGAATCTCAGAGTGGCTTCTGTGAGAACCGAAGGTGAAGTCGTTCTGATCAAGCAGATAAGCCTGACCTACACAAGCTGCTTCCTGTCCGATCGAAAGGTGTGCAGGGCCCGGATATGTAGTCTCAATTCCGTTGTAGAGCCCCTGAGTCTTGATCTGGTTAAGCATAGACTCGAACTCACGAAGAACGGTGATGTCACGGTAGATACGGACAAGGTTATCGTCTCCGATATGCTTACGCTCGTCCTTGATGGATTTGTTGTAGACATTAACAGGAATGTCTTCGAATGTTATTTTTCCTGCAGCACGGGTTTCTACAGGATCTACGAATAAACTCTTAGGCATAATATATATCTCCTTTGCTTTTTCGCAATTATTTAATTAGATGTGGAAGATAGCTTCACGGATTATTTCAGCAACGGTGGGATGCGGGAATACCAGCTTCTCAAGTCTTGAAGGCGTTAGCTCTGTATCCACCATCATTGTAGCAGTCATAATTATTTCGGAAGCGTAGGAGCCGACCATATGACAGCCGATCAAACGGTTCTTATCGGTATCGACAACAAGCTTGATAAAGCCCTTACCGCCCTCAGTCTCAGCAAGATAACGGCCTGCGTAAGACATCGGAAGTTTTACTTCCTTTACGTTCATTCCCTTTTCTTTTGCACCCTCAAGGCTGTAGCCAACGCTTGCAACCTCGGGATCGGTGTAGATTACAGAGGGAATAACATCATAACGCATTTCGTCCTTCTTTCCTACCATATGGTTAACTGCGACCTCAGCCTCACGGTATGCGGTGTGAGCCAACATAAGCTTGCCGTTGCAATCGCCTACTGCGTAAACGTTGGAAACGTTAGTGCAAAGGTGACGGTCGGTCTTGACAGCAGCTCTGTCCATCTCAACTCCGAGAGTCTCGATGCCGATACCTGCTGTAGCAGGCTTTCTGCCTGCAGAAAGGAGAACCTTATCGCAAGCAATCTCCTTCTTCTCACCGTTCTCTTCGTAAATTACCGAGTTTGTCTTGACCTCAAGCACCTTGCAGGAAAGCTTGAACTCCATTCCCTTCTTTACGAAGGCATCAGTCAATACCTTACAGATCTCGGGATCGGTAGCGCCTGCGATCTTGGGCATCATTTCAATAACGGTGACCTTTGTGCCGACAGAAGCAAAGTAATAAGCCATCTCAAGACCGATTACGCCGCCGCCGATAACAACGATAGATTCGGGTAAGGTTTTTTCGTCCAGAACCTCGCGGTTGGTAACTACAAATCCTGAAGCGAGACCCTCCTTCAAGCCGGGTACGGGAGGAACAACAGTCTCAGAGCCTGAAGCGATACAAAGTCGCTTGCCCTCATAAACAGTACCATCAGCCTCTACAGAAAAGCCGTTAGCGCTCTTGCCCTTGATAACAGCGTCAGCCGAAACAACGGTGACCTTATTTGCTTTCATAGTAGCTCCAACACCCGAAACGAGGGTCTTTACCACCTTATCTTTTCTATCAATGACCTTAGCGTGATCATACTTTACTGAACCATCAACAGTAACGCCGAAGGCTTCGCTCTCTTTGGCGTGGCGATACATTTTAGATGAATTGAGTAATGTTTTAGTCGGAATACAACCCTCATTAAGGCAGGTACCGCCAAGAGCCTTCTTTTCGAAAACAGCAACCTTAAGTCCGTTTTGAGCAGCGCGCTCTGCACACAGATATCCACCGGGACCGCCGCCGACAACTAATAAATCAAAAACTTCCATTTTAAAATCTCCTTACACAAAACTATCTCTTTATTTTGCAAGCAGAACGGTGAAGTTTTCAAGGTTCTGACAAAGTTCCTTCTGGAATCTTGCTGCAGGTGTGCCGTCAACTGCGCGATGGTCATATGTAAGAGAAAGACCCATAGCAGGATAAATAGCGATCTCTCCGTCCTTTCCTCTCTTTACGCGGTCAATAGTTCCGCAAACACCGAGGATACCGGTCTGGGGAGGATTGATAACGGGAGTGAATGACTCAACACCGAGGTTTCCAAGGTTGGAAACGGTGAAGGATGCGCCAGAGAGCTTATCAGGGCTGATATTGCCCTCGCGGCAAGCAGCGGCAAGCTCTTTGACCTCTTTTGAAATCTCTAAAAGGCTCTTTTCATCAGCGTGGAAAATGGTGGGTACCATAAGTCCTCTGGGCGTATCAACCGCAACACCAAGATTTACGTGCTTGAAAAGGCGGATACTGTTATCATCAAGCATATTTGCGTTTAAGTCGGGGTGATTAAGCAGTGTTCTGGAAACAGCGTAAAGAACGATATCTCCGAGAGTAATTCCTGCGCAGTCGCCCTCCGAGGCTTTCAGCTGCTTTCTGTAAGCGAGGATAGCAGAAGCATCGAATGAGGTGCTATGTGTGAGCTGAGCCATAGACGAAAGTGATGTCATCATAGACTTTGCAATAGCACGGCGAATTCCTGAGAACTTAACATCCTCGTACTCTTCCTCTGCAGCGGCAGCAGATGCAGCGGCAGCCGCAGGTGCACTAGCAACAACGGGGTTCTCCATAAGATTTCTTACATCGCGCTCAATAATTCTGCCATTAGGTCCTGTGGGGGTTGCAAGAGCAGCATCGACACCTGCTCTCTCAGCGAGCTTCTTTGCTCTTGGAGAAACAGCAGACTTTTCACCCTCTACTGCAGTAGTAGCTACAGGCGCAGAAACGGGTGCAGCAGGAGCAGCCTCAGCAGCAGGAGCAGCAGGAGCAGCCTCTTCAACAGTAGCGGTACCCTCAGGACGAAGAGCAGAGCAATCCTCACCCGAATTTCCTATAGCACAGACGTTGACAAGACATGGTACCTCATCACCATCGTTAAAGAAAATCTCGAGAAGAGTTCCTTCTTCGGTAGATTCGCATTCAAAACTTGCTTTGTCGGTCTCATATGTAAAGAGGATATCTCCTACCTTTACAGAATCGCCGACCTTCTTTTCCCAGGTGCCTATAATACAACTTTCTACGGTTATACCGGCCTTGGGCATAATTACAGCATTAGCCAAAATAAAACCTCCTTAACGGTTTATAATATTCTACTTAATTTTACCGCTAATAATTTGCAGTGTCAATGGGTTTTGGGGAAATTTTGCATTAATTTTAATAATTTTGAGTGTATTGTGAAAGTCTTAACAAATATAACTTGCACTAACCCATCTATCATTTGTATTATTTGCTCATATTTGCTGAGATCAAAAATTTTATTGACTTATTATATCGACTCTTTTAAAATAATAACGGTGATATTATGATACAAAAGCTTGCGGTCTACATATCTGATTCGATCGACCCTTACGAAAACTTAAGCATAGAAAAACATCTGTTGGATACTACACCGGCGGATACTGTTACGCTGTATCTATGGCAAAACCAGAACACAGTTGTAATAGGAAGAAATCAAAACCCTTGGGCTGAGTGCAAATGTCGGGAGCTTGAGGCCGACGGCGGCAAGCTCGCCCGCAGGCTTTCGGGCGGCGGCGCGGTTTTCCACGATGTAGGTAATCTTAATTTCACCTTTTTATGCGCTACAGAAAACTATGATCTGCAAAAACAGATGAAGGTCATCGAGACCGCCTGCTTGCTCGCAGGTATTAAGACCGAGCTTTCTGGAAGAAACGACATTCTTGCTGACGGCAGAAAATTTTCGGGAAATGCTTTTTATAATTCAAAGGGCAAAAGCTATCATCACGGAACTATACTTATAAACACCGACCGTGAGAAGATGTCTAAATATCTGACCCCGCCCAAAGCGAAGCTTGAAGCCAAGGGTGTTAAATCGGTTCGTTCACGGGTTGTGAACCTTACTGAGCTGTCACCTGAACTTACAGTTTCAGATATGAGAAAATATATGTCAGCGGCATTTGAAACGGTATACGGCTTGCATTCAGAACTGCTGACCGTTATCGACAAAAACGCCTTATCCGAGCTTGTAAAGCAGTACAGCAGTTGGGAATATCTTTACGGTACGCCACTTGCCTTTTCTATATCCTTAGAAGACCGCTTTTCGTGGGGTCATATCAACCTGCAGTTGCAGTTAAAAGACGGCTTGATTCAATCGGTAAAGGTCTTCACAGATTCTATGGACTGGCAGCTTGCAATAAATATTGAATCCGCTCTCATTGGCTCCCGATTCGATTTTAACGCAATAAGCAAAGCAATCATACCCGTACTGTCCAGCGATACGGCAACAGATATTCTCAATCTTTTGAAAAATCAAGTATTTTGATCCATATCTATTAAATCTCTTCATTAAAAATCGAGACTACCCAGTTATCAGGAAGTCTCGATTTTTATATTACATATCTTGTAGGTCTGCGGCTGAAATATCATTTTCGAGATTATCCCTCGCCAAGTCGTTATCAATGGCCGAATAGGCTTTTGATATCGGCTTTTGTTTCTGTGCGCCATCGTGATAGACCTTCTGCGACGGTGCCTTAGTATTGGGGATTATCGGATTTGCGTGGGCTTTACCGCTTTTGGCTTTACCCTGAAGCTCAGGAACAGGCGCCACCTCGTTTTTAGGTTTTGTGTGGGTGCGGTCAATACGCTTCATACCCTGCTTTGCCATTAAAATCACCTCGGGAATATTATTTCCCGAGAGTGAATTCATTACTTACGGTAATATGTGTAATAAACTGTCAGATCCATATGCTCGCCGTCAATGGAATTAACTCCTGAAACTGTCATCCCGTTACCGCTCATCAGTATGTAATAGGAGGCGTCCTCCGCCATACATCGGAAAACATCAGTTACACCGCACATAACGCGTATCTCACCATCTATTACCACTACTCTGCCCGACTTTCCAAGAATCAGTTCCTTTACATTACCGTCCTCTTCACGGATACGACGGGTCACATATTTAATTTCCCTACCGTCCATTTTACTAAGCAGCTCGTGATTTTTTGCTTTTTTCTTCTTGAAACCGAACATCAATTACGTACCTCTTCACTGATTGGTCTGTCTTGTGACTGATCCGACGTTTTTGATTTTATTCTGAAGATACCCGAAAGTCTGTAAGCAGTGGGCTCCTTTTTATATCGCTCAGGTTCGCTGATTCTTATAAGGGTGAGGGTATATCCAAAGGCAAACCAAAAAATTATATCGTAAGCTGAATTATTAAAAAATACTGCCAGTAGTGAAACGGCACCTACTGCACCGGCGGCGAGCAATGACGTCATTAATGCTATGGGCAAATAATTCTTATCCTTTTGACCGTTTCTTCTAAACAAATAAGACAGAATTTGTTTAATATTCATAATCAAAAATGCCAACATAATAACTGTTCCAACTAATCCACTGCCTACCCATAGAGCCATATATCCGTTGTGATAAGAATAGCCCCTTCTGGCAACAAAAGAATCGGGCATCAGCCTTTTAACAAATTCAAGACCGTTTCTCGGTCCCGTACCAAAAATAGGCTGATTTAAAGAAACTTCTAGATAATCCTTGAAAATAGTTAATCTTCCGTTGGAAAGGTCTTCGCTATTTTCGACATCAGGTCTAATTAAATCTTCATTGAAGTCGTGGCCTTCCTCGAAATCATTTGCAATGCCGCTTGTCCAAACATAAACCTGTTTAGCAGACCAACCTGTTCCTTCATAAACGCCAACACTCAGTACGAAACAAAGCATTGCAGCTATTAGTGCAAGGACATACTTTTTAAAAGGTTTGAAATCTCGGCTTTGTAAGTAATTTGAAACTGCGAAAAAGGTAAAAATCACTATTGCAACGTATAAGCATATCTCGGCGGTTCTCGAACCGGATAACACTATATACATATAAGCAGTAATCAAAAGTACAATATGGTATATTCTCAAAACTTTACCGTCTTTGTACAGAGACATATTTACAAGTGTAAATATTGCGGAAAAAAGCACACATATCGATGCATAATTGGGATCTGTAAATACACCGAACAATCGCCCCTCCATAAAACCTATTCGTGCATATCCCCAAGGAATTCTATCTGTTTCAAAATAGTCACTATATCCGATAAAAAACAGTATCAACGAAATCACTGTTCCAATAAACCAGATTGCCGACACCGTTTCAACCAACCATCTCAGCTTGTTGCTTGATTCTTTTTCAAATCCACCGTTTACCGTTGCTATTACAAAGGTTTGAATAAGCATCCAAACAACTACTTTAAAATTACCTATTGGATCATAGGTAATATTGATTACAATTGAAATTATACAAGAAATATAAAACAGTACTAATAACCAACTATATTTAAACTTAAGCAAAATACCACTTAAAAAGAAATCGAGTACAAGTACTACTATTCCAAAAAACACAAAAGCGGTATACAAATCGCCCAAAATCAAATCAACATACGGATTACTTAACAGAGAGAATAAGACCATATATATAAACGTATAAATATACTTTATATTGGGGATATTGTTTTTCAGAAATTTCACAACCATTCTACTCATCCTCCTTACATTTCCCACTTGAACACCGTTTTGAAAGGAGTATTAAGGTCCTCGGCGAAAACTTTATAAATGTCACCGATTTTTCTGACCGTTCCCGCATTATAAACAATCGTTTTAAGCCTTTGTGCAAAATCCTTCTTTTGCAGCAGCTCGACAGCCAATTCAAAATCGGCACGACCTGAACGTGAGCTTCCTACAACTGTCATACCGCGCTCAAGCACCATACGGGTGTTGATAGCGACACGGTTTTCAGAAACTCCCATAAGCATTAAGGTTCCCTGCGGATTTATGCAACGGATAATGTCTTCAATAGCGTAATAGCTTCCCTCACCGCCGCAACACTCAAAGGCGTGGTCGATATGAAGGTCCTCGGGAAGATCGTCCGAAAAATAGGTTTCTTCTGCAAATGAAAATTGCGCAAGCTTGGACGGCTCGCGTCCCACTACAATAAGCTCGCTATCAGGAAAACGTTTATTAATAACGCATGCTACGACATAAGCCAGACTTCCGTCTCCCCATATGCCGATACGCTCTCTTCTTTCGTGTGCTACAGCATCAAATCGAGTTGTCGAATGGACAGCAACACTGACAAACTCACTTATTGCGGCAACCATGGGGTCAACTCCATCGTAAGGCACTACACGGTCACGATCAAGCTCGACAAACTCGCGCATAAAACCGTCTCGTCCGCTTGATAAAAAGCCCGAACCGCGCTGATAATTCTCAAAAATAAAGCTGTCATCATTGCCTGGTACATTCGGTATCATAACGACTCGCATACCAACCTCCCATTTTCCCTCGGGGTCATAGACGACCCTTCCACAGCACTCATGAATGAGCGCCATAGGAAGTTTGGATTTAAGTGCTTTTGCGTCGCGCTGACCGAGAAAATATCTTTGATCCGCGTGGCAAAGAGCCATATATTCGGGTCGGACTATAACCTTGTCTGAGAGGGTTATATCGTCGTATTTTACCGTCAGAACCTTGGGCGCAGTCAGCTGATAGACCTGATTAATCAAGTACTTTTCCTCCTACCATAGCCTGAGCGATCTTATAATCGCCTGGTGTGGTTACCTTTATATTCGTATATGAACCTTCTACAAGATACACGGGTTGATTTCTAACTACGCATATCTTGCAGGCATCGGTCAGTATTCCCTTTTCTTCGGGATTTAGCGAATTGTAAAGCTCCTTTAAAAGATTTATCTTAAAGCTCTGCGGAGTTTGTCCCTGATACATTCTTCTTCTATCGGGAATATCAGAAATAAACTTTCCGTCTTGTGACACAACGATAGTATCTACGGCGGCAGTAACAGTATCCACCGCTCCGTACTGCTTTGCAAACTTAACATTTTCTTCTATCATACGAAGCGTCACAAAAGGACGAACCGAGTCATGTGTAACGATAATGTGCTCATCGCTCTCGCCGTGGTCGGATTCTATAGCCGCGACGATATTGAGTATAGTTTCATTACGGTCGCTACCGCCCGATATTGTGTGGACATTTTTTGCAGCGCTCTTTGGTATATATTTTTCAATTAAGTCATTCATATAATTGACCCAGTCAGCGTGAACACCGATATAAACAGCATCAAGCTCAGTCGAGATCAGAAACTTTTCAAGAGTATGAACGATTATCGGCTTGTCCCCTAGCGGTAAAAATTGCTTAGGCATATCTGCCATATGCATTCTGCTACCGATACCGCCTGCTAAAATTGCTCCGAATACCATAATTATTTCCCTTTCTTTTGATTAATATAATATTTAGTTCCTCTGTATAACTTATAGCTGTTTTCCATATCCATCACTTCAAATTCATGGTGGCAGACCTGTTTTTCCTCAGGCGGCAGCTTCATATAATCACCAAACGCCATTTTAAGATATCCGTCATAACCGATCGGTATCGGCATTTTATATCCTTCAAAATCAACACGTATAGCCTTTTTAAAATACTCCTTTGGGTATTCGTTTTGCATATAGTGTGGGCCTGAGCAAAGCTCGGTGATATAATCACATTCATTTATCGCATATTTTGACATTTTACGCTCACAAAGACGCCACATCTTATATCGCCAAGATTTAGGCTTAACAAGAGTGAGCAACACCTTGCCGCCGAAAGTTACAAGCTTTCCGTGATTTGTAGGTGCTTTTCCTACTATAAATAGCGAATATAAAAGCGCCCAGAGCTTTTGAAATTTGCGCCTTATTCCCGTAGGACAGCCGTCAAGCGGTAACACATCAAGCACAAGTCCGTGATTTATATCAAGATTCATCTGGTAGGTCTTGATAAAGGTGGTATTGTTTGCGTTTATTGTTAAAAACTGATTTTCGGTTATGATATCCTTTGTGGTATATTGAATTGAATACTCAGGTGTATCGACCCAGAGCTTTTTAAGCTTCTCATAGTCCTCACGGGGCATAAATACGTCGACATCGTCGTCCCACGGGATAAAGCCTTTATTCCTGATAGAGCCGATACAGCAGCCGCCGCACATATAGTACATAAGACCGTGTTTTTCGCAGAATTCATCGAAAAAGAGGGCCATTTCAAGCCCTTTAAGCTGCATTGAGCGGACTTCTTGTGGGCTCAGCTCAACCGATGCCATTCTCATCACCCCGAATATGTTTTTCAATAATATCGGCAACCGTCTGAGATGCCGTTCCCGGCTCATTTTGTCCGGTCATTTCAGTAAATCTTAAAAGGTTCTCAGAATAACTTTTTTCACTGAATCCTCTAATAGCTTCTTCCAATTCTTCATTATTAGAGGAAAGCGGAAACGGAAAATCCTCAAACTTAAAATAATATCCGCGATCATTTCTATATTCCTCAAGATCGCTCGCATATAAAAAGCATGGCTTGCCTGAGATCATAAAATCTACATTTGATGAAGAATAATCGGTAATTAGGCAATCTGAAGTAGCCAAAAGCTCCTGCATATCGCTATAGGTTGTTGCTGGTATAACGCAATCGCTATTACAGCTCAACTGATCTGCTTTATCGCTAATATTGGGATGAAGGCGGAGCAACGCTTTCCACTCTCCGCCAAAGCGTTTCTTAAGAGCTCTGCAGCATCTGTCCAAGTCGATATCATAAACATCTAAGGTTCCGTTTTTTCTGAATGTAGGCGCGTATAAAAGGAGCTTTGTATCAACATCCAATCCAAAAAAAGAACGGACTTTCAAAGATATCTCAGGATCGTTCTTACGGATGACATCATTTCGCGGAGTACCGCATTGTAGTATTTTGCCGTCATACCAAAAGGAATTCAAAAAAAGATTTGTCATAAACGTGCTATTTGATAAAATGATGTCGCACATAGCAGAGTCCTTTTTAGCGTGCTTTACATAACTCTTGGCAAGTTGCTCCTCAACATCTCTTTCACAGCGCTTTATTCCCGGACCTCCGTGCCAGGTCTGAATATAAAGCTGACCCTTCCTCTTGTTTCCAAAAATTTTTCTGGAATTATCTATCCATACACCTGCTGTCTGTGCTTCAAAAACGGCCTGTCTGCTGAAATACTTTACGCCTCTTACCTTTTCTGGCAAATGATTATTGTTTAAAAGCGGATCCTTTAACTGCCATACGATATCAAGATCTGAATTTCGTTTAAGCAGCTCTTCCACAATGTATTTACCGTTATCGCCGTAATCTGCTCCATAATAGCTTGTTACAAATATCTTATTCTTTTGTATTGGATAAAGGGAATAAAACAAGGTCAGTAGACTGTAATAGAGCTTCCAAAGATTATGATACAACGATTCTGGCACAACTTTTTTAATCAGTTTTTTCAAGAGACTCATCCTTTGCCTTTTTTCGTTTATTACCGTTTATGACATATATTATACGGCTTACAAGCACTACCCCTTCGCTGCAACAGGTAAGGAGCGATACATCAATGAAATTCATATGTCCGGTAGCAAAAAGCACACATAGACCGATAGCGTGAAAAACAGCAGCGTAAATAACAGTGAGGTTTGCTTCTTTCATCATATTCATTGCACCGAGTGTCGGAAAGCCGAGAATATAAATAGGAAGGGTTATAAGTATCATAGGCAACATAGCTCTGAAGACCGGAACCGCTCCGTCATAACCCTCTCCGCAGAAAAGCGTAATAAACCAATCGGCATAAATATATAAAACGGCGGTGCCGCCTATTATTAGCGGAGCCGTTATAGCTAAAATAATTTTTACGAGCTTGTAGTTCTTTTTAGTGACCATATATGGATACAGACTGTCGGATATAGGGCTGAACATACTTCTTCCGTTAGTAATAAGGTTGTTTGCAGCCGTGAACTGACCCATCGCCGGACTGTTTGTTCCCATAACAAGTCCAAGTATAAACACATTGCTTGCACTGTAAACGGTTGACGCAATTCGAGATGCAAAAAATATCGCAGAACTCTTCAATGCAGCCAACGTTTTCTGAAAACTTACAAATTTAAACCTGATATCAAACTTCTTTGTGACAATATACCAAGACCATACAACAATAAACAGATTTGATACTGCATTAAACAGCGGAACAAGAAGATAATCGTCAGCAGAATGGACAAGACTTATTACCAGAACCGTGTAAATTGCCCGAGAAATTATAGAACGGTAGGTCAAACTGCTCATCTTTTCAAGTCCTCTAAAAAGATAGTCAGGCACAAAAACACTTAAAAAAACCGAAATGTAGCAAAGCATCAAATAAAGTGCTTTATCCCTGAATTGATCGATTGAAAAGGTAAGTACAAACAATATAACAAAACCTACCACGGATATCAGTGTTTTTGCTTGTATGACCGACGAAGTTATCTCAGACAGCCTATTCTTGTTTTCACGCTGTATAGAGCAATCCCTTGTTGCTGAAAGCAAAAATCCAAAATCAACAAAGAGCTGGAAATATACTATTATTGCGTTTGCGACGTTTATAACTCCGTACTTTTCAGGTCCGAGTGCACGAGTCAGCCAGGGAAAGGTTATAAGCGGAAAAACATACGCCGAAATCTGCATAATATACAGCATTACAGTATTTGAAAAAAGTGTTTTCAGTTCCCTTTTCTTTTGCAGGTCAGGACTTGTATTCAACTGCTTTTCACCTCTGCTTCGCCTTTCGATTTCTCACAAAAACAACTAATCTTAAAATAAATTCATATAAAAGTCCGTAAAGAGCGGATTTAAATAAAAGCTTATAAATCAGGCACTTTTTACTGCCTTTACTCAGCGTTTCGGTCTTAAATGTTGCCTGAAACTCTTCGGTTTCGGCAATTTCCTTTATATAGCTGATAATTTCCTTTTTGCTTGCCTTTTTTGATGCAATATTTCGCTCAATTCCATAATAAGCAAGGCTTAAAAGGTCGTTATTCAGCTGGTCTTTAAAATCATAAACTTTTTTCTTATTTGCAATATCGGTCAAAACACTGTTTAAAAGAAGGCTTTGCTTGAAAAAGTCAGGATTGTAGGAGCCCATTATGGAGGTGCTGCGGATTTTATAATGATAAGGATTAAAATCTGCAAGGACGGTTACATTTTTTGCATCGCAGATACAGGAAAAGGTTGGAAGCATATCCTCTCCTAAAGAGATTCTCTCATCGCAAAGCTCGAGGTTATTTAAAAGAAGCTCCCTTTTAAAGATTTTTGTTACTCGGTTGGGGCTTAGTCCGCGATTGAGCATGGTACCGTTAGAGATGATTATAGGGAAAATACGTTCCTCGATAGCCTTTCGGTCGTATACACCGCTTTCAAGATAAAAGGTTTCCTTTTCGCTGTGGGTGCCGTATTCTCTTATAAGTCCACAAAGAGTGATATCCGAAGAGTTCTTTTCGGCGCTTTGGATAAGGGTGCTGTACATATCGCAGTCTATATAATCATCACTGTCGACAAAGCCGATATATTCGCCCTCAGCCTCTCTAACGCCTGTCTTCCAAGCAGACATTAGTCCGCCGTTTTGTTTGTGAATTACTTTAATTCGATTATCCCTATCCGCATAAAGGTCGCATTTTTTACCCGAATCATCTGTCGAACCGTCATCTACGAGAATTATCTGTAAGTCGGTATAACTCTGGCACAATATGCTGTTTATACAGTCGTCAAGATAATCGGAAACGTTATACACCGGAACAACAATGCTTAACATATAGTTACCACCTTATGCTGACGAGTGTGTTTATTAAATCCACCCATCTGCTGACTATTTCCTCTCTTTTGAAATTTACAAGGTTATCCTTCGCATGTGTAGCAAAAGACTGTCGTAAATCGTCATTTTCTATAAGTTCTATTATCTTATTGGCAAGCTTTGCAGTATCAAAGGTTTCAACAAGATATCCGCTGACACTGTCTTCAACAATGTCGGACGGACCTGTCAGACAGTCAAAACTGACTATTGGAAGACTGCAGGTCTTGGCTTCAAGCAGTACCATAGGAAGTCCCTCACTTCTTGAGGTCATAGCGTATATTGCATATTCTGAATATACCGAATAAATGCTATTTGTCGTACCTCTTAAGTGAAGATTATCCGAAAGTCCGTTCTCGATAATGAGTGCTTCAATTTTTTCGCGGTCTGGACCGTCCCCCCAGATATCCCACTGCCAATCCTTATGATTCTCAAAAACGGTCTTAGCAACCTCTACCAGATAGTCTAGACCCTTTTGTTCACAAAGTCTTCCTACCGTAATTATCTTTTTGGAGGTAATGTCATAAGATGTCCTATTCTCCAAAAGCGACGGATCTATCCAATTAGGAATACTGTCTATACGCTTTTCATCAATCTTAAAATACTCAATATAACTCTGCTTATCCTTTTCGGTCAGAGTTATTATTTTATCGGCAGTTTTCGCACCGAGCCAGCGCAGAATAGCATTCGATTTATCTTCAAGCGCCGAAATAAGGTTTATGTGTTCACAGAAAACCTGTTTTGTACCGTTTCTTCGGGCAGCATACCACATAAAGAAATTTACATTACCTCCAATCGACATAATAATATCGATCTTATGCTCTTTAATGTATTTTTTCAGTGCTTTAGAGCCCTTTAAAAGAGTTTTTCTGATCCTCTCGTGACCGTGCAGTAAGGGAGCATAGATTACAGTATTTTTTACGGGAAAATACGGCTTCTCTTCCCTACCGTTTATACTCACAAGATGCACTTCAAAATATTCGCTCAACTCATTAGCAAGGTTTGCAACAACGCGATCGCCGCCGCTTTTTTCAGTCATATCATATTTCAATAAACAAATAGATATTTTTTTCAAAGAGAGCTCCCCCTATATGCTTTTCTTTATCCTTCTCACCCAAAATGGCATTTCGATTAGTCCTTTAAGTGTACCCACACCGTATGAGGTATGAAGCAGAAAGAAAAGAACGGGAAGGAGAAGCTCTGTCCACAAAAATTTATTCTTTACGATCTCAATTATTGTATTTGCAAAGATAAAAATAGTGTATGCACTCCATAGAAGTGCTGATAACTGCCAGATTCCGAAAGCGGCAAGGATGCTCGTGATTATTATTGCCATTACGAACGTGAAGGGCACAAAATGGAAAATTGAAAAACATTTGGAATTTATACCGATAGTTTTCCCAATCCAATAGCCATTCAAAAACTTTTGGCGAAGCATAAGTTTAAGGTTGCTACGAGTGTGCTGATATGACACTATTTCGGGATCATAGAACATCTTGAAACCCGCACGGTTTATCCTCTCGGACATATCGTTATCCTCTGTACGTGCAAGTCTGACATCGTAGAACCCCACCGTGTCATAAACCTCTCGGCGGTACATTCCATGGAAAATCGAACTTACATAACACTTTTTTTCGCTGTTTCTGTAGGAGGCAAAGCCGCTTCCAAACATCGCACTTTCGGCGGTATTAAGCGTTAGCTTCCAAGGTGTTGCGCCGTCAATTATGTTGGGACGTCTACCGCCCGTCACCATTTCGCCGCGGCTCTGTGCCCTAACGTTTTTTGAAATAAAATCAAACGGCAGAGATGCGTGAGCATCTATTCTGACAACAGCATCTCCCGCATAATTTTCAAGCATAATATTACAACCGTAAGGCAACGTTTTATTCTTATTACGAAGAAGCTTTACGGCGTAATAATAACTGGAATTATCCCGTGCAAAGTCTTCCATGATTTCAAAAGTTTTATCCGTAGACATACTGTCGATAAGAAGAATTTCTGTTTGACTTTTTGGATAATCCTGATTCAAAAGGTCAACAAGTAAACCCGGTAAGGTTTTTTCCTCATTATAGGCTACAACTGCAAAAGAAACTATCATAATTGATCCCCTATTTAAAGATAGATAACTCTTTACAACAAAAACTCGGAGTTTTTTAAGATTTTTATTAAAAACAGCTTTCTATAAGCATACCTAGTATAGCATAACCGGAAAGTATTGTCAATAAACAGGGCAGAACCGCCCCGTTTATTGACAATGCAGAATACAGAATTATGGTGTCCTTAGGACAATGTAATTACGATGCGATAACAATTTGTATTTTCTTCTTTATGTAACTGTTTTCTTTCCACAGACATTTTATATTCCGTTGCACGGGGGCAACGCCGAAATTCTGCATTAAAAAAGACCGCGTAGTGCGGTCTTTCTAATTAATTATTTCCCATCAGCTTAACTAATACGGCTTTTTGAGCATGTAATCTGTTCTCTGCTTCTGCAAAAATTTCCTCTGCGTGGGCTTCAAACACCTTCGCGGTTATCTCCTCTTCCCTGTGAGCCGGCAGACAGTGCTGTACCATAGCGTCCGGTTTTGCTACTGCCATTACAGAATCGTTTATCTGGTATCCGCAAAATACCTTTTCGCGCTCTGCCTTTTCATCCTCCTGACCCATAGATGCCCAGACATCAGTATAGAGAACATCGGCATTCTTGGCAGCGGCTAAAATATCGTCAGTGCAGGTGAAGATTCCGTTTTCAGCTGCCCATTTCATAATTTCAGCATCAGGTCTGTAGTTATCGGGACAAGCGACGGCTACCTCCATTCCCATCTTAATACCGCCGACGATAAGAGAGTTTGCCATATTATTTCCGTCGCCGATATAACACATCTTCTTGCCCTGAAAGCTTCCCTTGAACTCGCGGAAGGTCATAAGGTCGGCAAGGACCTGACAGGGATGGCAATAGTCGGTCAGACCGTTTATAATCGGGATAGAACCGTATTCAGCCAAGGCCTCGACCTCTGCCTGTTCGAAGGTTCTTATCATAATTCCGTCAAGGTATCCCGAAAGCACACGTGCGGTATCCTCTACAGGCTCTCCTCTTCCTATCTGAAGATCGCGCGAAGAGAGGAAGAGCGCTGAGCCACCTAAGTCGTACATACCGACCTCAAAGGAAACGCGAGTTCTTGTAGATGACTTCTGGAATATCATACCTAGGGTCTTGCCCTTAAGGTGATGATGCTCGATTCCGTGCTTTTTCTCATATTTTAACTGGTCTGCAAGATTTAAAATCTCGGTAATATCCTGCTCGGAAAAATCCATTAATTTCAGTAAATGCTTTGTCATTATTTTACTGCCTCCTTGATTATCTGTACCGCTTTTTCGAGTGTTTCATCATCGATATTAAGCGGAGGTAAAAGTCTGACCTTAGTTTTGGCGGTCAGCAACAAAACGCCCCTTTCGCGGCACTTTGCGACAACCTCTTTGGCATCCTTTTCGGTCTCGAGTCCAATCATAAGACCCATTCCGCTGACGCTCTTTATGCCCTCGGCGTTTGACAGCTCAGAGAAGATATATTCGCTCTTACGGCAAACACCTGCAAGAAGCTCGTCATCAATTCGGGAAATGATATTATATGCTCCGGCACAAACAACAGGGTTTCCGCCAAAGGTTGAGCCGTGACTACCCGGAGTGAGGGTGTCTTTCACCTTTTCACCCATCATACAAGCGCCAATCGGCAGCCCTCCGCCGAGACCCTTTGCGGTTGAAACGATATCGGGGGCGATACCAAACTGCTGGAAAGCATAAAGGCTTCCCGTTCTGCCGTTGCCGGTCTGCACCTCGTCGATTATGAGGAGAATATCGTTCTTATCGCAGTAATCTGCTACTTCTTTTACAAAGGTTTCATCGAGCTTCATAACTCCGCCTTCGCCCTGAACTAGCTCCATCATAACAGCACAGCAGTTATTGCTCTGAACGAGATTTATTACACCCTCTGCATCGTTGGCATCAGCATAAACAAAGCCTTCGGTGAAGGGGCCAAACTCGGTGTGGAAGGTGTCCTGTCCTGTTGCGGCAAGGGTGGTAATAGTTCTGCCGTGGAAGGAATTTTTAAGGGTTACTATACTGCTTCTGCCTTCGCCGTACTTTAAATAAGAGTAACGGCGCGCGGTCTTGATGGCGCATTCGTTAGCCTCGGCTCCCGAATTTCCGAAAAAGACCTTTTTCATACCTGTTTTCTCGCAAAGCAATTTAGCAAGCTTAGCGCAGGGCTCGGTATAGTAGAGGTTTGAGGTGTGCTGTAAGCGCGATAATTGAGCTGTTACGGCCAGCACCCACTCTTCGTCAGAATATCCGAAGGTGTTTACAGCTATACCCGTTCCCATATCGATATATTCCTTGCCGTCGGTGTCGTATACTACGGCACCCATTCCCTCAGAAAGCTCTACGGGAAAACGTCCGTAGGTTGCGGCAACATATTCTTTATCTATAGAAGTGATACTCATTTTAGCCTCCGTAGAGCATTGTACCGATACCTTCATCGGTAAGGGTTTCTATAAGAAGTGAGTGGGGCACTCTGCCGTCGATGATGAATACTTTATTTACACCCTGACGGATAGCCTCTACACAGCACTCGATCTTGGGTATCATACCGCCCGAGATTATTCCCTCGCGCTGAAGCTGAGGTGCTTCGCTGACGCATACAGAGGAGATAAGGGTCGATTCATCGTCCTTATCGCGGAGAAGTCCGACGATATCGGTCATAAGGATAAGCGATTCGGCATTAAGTGATGCAGCTATTCTCGCCGCCGCCGTATCTGCATTTATGTTATAGATATTTCCCTCTTTATCGCAGCCGACAGTGGAAATAACAGGGATATATCCCTTCTCCAGAAGGTCGGTCACGGGCTCGATATTGATGTTTGTTATCTCGCCGACAAAGCCCAGCTCGGGATCCTTCATTTCTGCCTCGATCATATGTCCGTCTGCTCCCGAAAGACCGATAGCCTTGCCGCCGCTGTTCTGAAGCTGGTTTACAAGCGACTTATTGATCTTTCCTGCGAGCACCATCTGTACTATCTCGGCGGTCTCCGCATCGGTAACTCGGAGTCCGTTTACGAACTTAGATTCCTTGCCTACTCTTTTCAGCATATCCGAGATCTCAGGTCCGCCGCCGTGAACGAGAACTACCTTTATTCCGATAGTATTGAGAAGCACAAGATCGTGCATTACGGCGCTTTTAAGTTCCTCGTTTATCATAGCGTTTCCGCCGTATTTTACAACGATGGTCTTTCCGTCATACTGTTTTATGTAGGGCAGAGCACGGACAAGTATTTCAGCTCTTTGTGCGTTTGTTATCATAAAAATATCTCCTGAAATTTAATGAATCAGGGCCAAGGGCAAAGGGCCCTAGGCCGAGGGAAATGTGTTTAGAGTGTCACAAACCACGGTTTGAGGAAAAATCGTTCAGAGTGCCGTATGCAGTCGGTGGTGCTGTATTTTCTATACCGCCCCCGACAAATACGAGTGCTATGGGCGATTTTTACCAAACCTTAAGTTCTATAATCTCCGTTAATTTTAACATAGTCATATGTCAAATCGCAGCCCCAAGCGGTAGCATTAAATTCTCCGTCATTAAGGTTTACTACTATGTCAATTTCATCCTCTAAAAGTATCTCTTTTGCCTTTTCCTCAGAAAAATCAACACCTGCGCCGTTTTCGCAGACGGAAATCTCACCCTTTGCCGATTTAAAGGAAACGTCAACCTTTGTAACATCGACATCGGCTCCGCTGTAGCCGATAGCGCAAAGTACTCGTCCCCAGTTAGCATCAGCTCCGAACATAGCTGCCTTTGTAAGCGAAGAGCAGATAACGCTCTTTGCGACCGTCTTTGCAATCGGCTCAGACTTGCCGCCTGAAACGACACATTCAAGCAGCTTTGTTGCACCCTCGCCGTCACCCGCTATCATTTTGCAGAGGTGAATGGTAATGGTATTGAGCGCACGGCAAAACTCATAAAAGTCTTCGTTATAAGAGTCGATAAGCTTATTTTCAGCCATACCGTTAGCCATTACGGTTACCATATCGTTTGTAGAGGTATCGCCGTCGATAGAAACCATATTAAAGGTGGATTTAATATCCTCTGAAAGAGCCTTCTGTAGCATTTCGGGTGCGATGGCGCAGTCGGTAGTTATAAATACAAGCATTGTTGCCATATTGGGATGTATCATTCCCGAGCCCTTGGCTATACCGCCCATTTTGCACTCTTTACCGCCGATATTAAAGGAAACTGCGACCTCCTTTACCTTGGTGTCGGTAGTCATAATTCCCTCAGCAGCATAAAGTGAATGGTCGCCGAGTCCTTCTACCAGCTCATCCATACCAGACCTGATAGGATCGAGTGATAAGGGTTGTCCGATAACGCCTGTCGACGCAACGATAATATCCTTTGCGTCTACTCCAAGCGCCTTTGCCGTAATGTCGCACATACCGTTTGCGATCTCGATACCGTTTGCGTTACAGGTATTTGCATTTCCGCTGTTGCAGACGGCGGCTATAGCATAGCCGTCCGAAATATTAGCCTTTGTAACAATATTGGGCGCACCTTTTACAAGATTTGTGGTATACACACCTGCCGCAGCGGCTCTCTTCTCACTCACGATCAGCGAAAGGTCGCGCTTTGTACGGTTCTTCCTGATACCGCAATGTATTCCGTTTGCTTTAAAGCCTTTTGCGGCGCAAACGCCGCCTGAAATCAACTGCATTTTGTAAAACTCCTAAAAAATTATAATTCCAATCCCAAGGTAATGTCGCTGCCAAGCATAATGTTCATGCATTCGAGTGCCGCGCCCGAAGCGCCCTTACCAAGATTGTCATAACGGGCTATCAGCAAAATTCTGTCCTGGTTGCCCGAGACCGTTATCTGCATAATATCCTTGCCCAGAACACCGTTTGCCGAAATAAATCCGCCCTCATTTATGTCTTCAACATAATTTACAATAGGACCCTGATATTTCTCTTTGTAGAGATTTTTGATATCCTCTGCCGTTCCCTTTTTAAGCTGACTTTTAAAGAGAGGTACAGTGACGCACATTCCGCTGTAAAAGTCGGACACTATGGGGCAGAATATCGGCTCGTTATCGGCACCCGATATTACCTTCATTTCGGGCAAGTGCTTGTGGGTCTGTCCGAGTCCGTACTGACGGGGTGAGTTGAGAAGTATATCTCTTTGTTCTCCCTCATATTCGGCGATCATTTTCTTTCCACCGCCCGAATAACCCGTTATTGAATGGCAGGTTAAAAGCGCATCTTTTCCGATAACACCTGCATCAATTAAGGGTTTTACAAGGGCGATAAAGCCGCTTGCATGACAGCCCGGCACGGCTACCCTATTTGCATTTTTAACTTTTTCAAAGCCGCCTTTTATTACCTCGGGAAAACCGTAAATCCACTGCGCACTTGTTCGGTGTGCAGTGGATGTATCAAGTATTCGAACATTTTCCCCAGCCATCTCGGCCGCTTCGATAGCGGCGGCATCGGGAAGGCACAGAAATGTTATATCCGAGGAATTTATAGCTTCGCGGCGAGCTGCCGCGTCCTTTCGAAGCTCTTCGGGCAGTTTTATGAGCTCGATATCCGCGCGCGCCGAGAGGCGGTCGAAAATGCGAAGTCCCGTAGTGCCCTGACTTCCGTCTATAAATACCTTATTCATTGTTTTTTCCTTTATTTGTTGTTTCTCTTCTGATCGAGCATAGCCTTGACCTTGATAGGAAGACCGAAGAGGTTGATAAAGCCTGCGGAATCCTTTTGATCGTATGCGCCGCCGTCGTCTCCGAAAGAGGCAACCTCCTCGTCATAGAGGGTGTAGGGTGAGGTTACGCCTGCGTTAATGATATTGCCCTTGTAAAGCTTAACCTTAACGTCTCCTGTAACGGTCTCCTGAGTCTTGTCAACGAAAGCAGAAAGCGCTTCGCGGAGAGGTGTGAACCACTGACCAAAATAAACAAGCTCACCGAACTTCTGAGAAACTAATTTTTTGTAGTGAGAGGTGTCGCGGTCGAGGGTTATCATCTCTAAAAGCTCATGAGCTTTATAGAGGATTGCACCGCCGGGGGTCTCATAAACACCGCGGCTCTTCATACCGACAAGACGGTTTTCAACGATATCGAGAAGTCCGATGCCGTTTGCGCCGCCAATTTCATTCAGCTTTTCAACAATTGCAAGACCTTTCATCTCTACGCCGTCAAGCGCGGTGGGGATACCCTTTTCAAAATGAATTGTAACGTATGTAGGAGTGTCGGGAGCCTGTTCGGGAGCAACAGACATTTCAAGGAAGCCTTCCTTTGTGTACTGCGGCTCGTTTGCAGGATCTTCAAGATCCATACCCTCATGGGAGAGATGCCATACGTTCTTATCCTTTGAGTAGTTGGTCTCACGGTTAATTTTAAGAGGAATGTTGTGCGCTTCGGCGTACTCAATCTCTTCCTCTCTGGATTTTATATCCCACTCACGCCAAGGAGCGATGATAGCCATTTCGGGAGCGAATGCCTTTAAGGTAAGCTCGAAACGAACCTGATCGTTACCCTTACCTGTGCAGCCGTGGCAGATAGCATCTGCGCCTTCCTTCTTGGCTATCTCAGCAAGACCCTTTGCAATGCAGGGACGGGCATGGCTTGTGCCGAGAAGATAGGTCTCATAGTCAGCACCTGCTTTAAGACAGGGCCAGATATAATCTTCAACATATTCATCCTTAAGATCAAGGACATAAAGCTTGGAAGCGCCTGTAGCAATTGCTTTTTCCTCAAGGCCTTCAAGCTCAGTTCCCTGTCCAACGTCGCCCGATACGGCGATGACCTCACAGTTGTTATAGTTTTCCTTGAGCCAGGGAATGATAATGGAAGTATCAAGACCTCCCGAGTATGCTAAAACTACCTTTTTGATGTCCTTTTTATTCATATTAAATACCTCCGAACAAAATGGGTGTAATTTGTCAATCAACGTGCATAATTATGCAACAAATTCTACTCTTTGTCAAGCCTTTTTTGAAAGTTTGTTATAAAACACACAATACATATATATATTATATCGGGTATTGTTCATTTTTACGAATGATTATGCAACATATTCTGCATATTATGCATAGTATGCGACGTGTCAGCAGCCGAGCGCAGAAAAATCCCGCGAGTGCGGGATTTTTATTATGCTTCCTTTTTTGACTTCGCAGTCTTTCTTTTAAGGATAGGCTCTTTTCCGTCGACCGCTTCCTTAGTTATTATGACATGGATTACGGTTTCATCTGACGGTGTTTCGTACATAGGTGTACGAAGGACGCCCTCTATTATAGATCGAAGTCCGCGTGCGCCTGTTTTGCGCTCTATTGTCAGCTCTGCTATTCTCTCTAACGCATCGTCTGTAAACTCAAGCTCTATACCGTCAAGCTCAAAAAGGGCTTTATACTGACGGATTATTGAGTTTTTAGGCTCGGTCATTATGCGGATAAGAGTCTGTTTATCCATAGCCGACAGCGCGGTTATAACAGGAATCCTGCCCACAAGCTCAGGTATAATTCCAAAACGAACAAGGTCCCTGTGAGTAACATTTTTATAAATATCCTCTTTTTCGAGGTCTGCCTTGGACTTTACATCCTTGCCAAAGCCGAGAGAGGTGCCGCCTGTTCGCTTTTCGATTATCTTATCAAGTCCGTCAAATGCGCCACCGCAGATAAAGAGGATATTGGTAGTGTCTATCTGTATAAACTCCTGCTGTGGGTGCTTTCTGCCGCCCTGAGGGGGAACATTAGCGACCGTGCCCTCAAGTATCTTCAGAAGCGCCTGCTGAACTCCCTCGCCGCTGACATCGCGGGTAATAGAGGTGTTTTCACTCTTTCTCGCAATCTTGTCTATCTCGTCGATATAGATAATTCCGCGCTCTGCCTTTTCAATATCAAAATCGGCAGCCTGAATGAGGCGCAGAAGAATATTTTCAACATCTTCTCCGACATAGCCCGCTTCGGTAAGGGTCGTAGCATCGGTAATAGCGAAAGGAACTCCGAGGCTTTTCGCCAGAGTCTGTGCAAGTAAGGTCTTACCTACACCCGTTGGACCCAGCAGTAAAACATTGCTTTTGACAAGCTCTACATCGGTATCCTTTGACTTGAATATACGCTTATAGTGATTGTATACAGCGACGGCGAGGCTGATCTTAGCCTCGTCCTGACCGATAACATATTCGTCAAGGTTTGCCTTAATCTCTGCGGGCTTCGGCAGTATGAATTCCTTTTCTTTTTCCTTTTTCGGCTTATGATAAACAGGAAGGTCGTCAGGCTCTAAGAGAGATGAGCAGAATTCTATACACTCATCGCAAATAAAAACACCCGGTCCTTCTATGATACGGCTGACCATATTTTCAGTCTTGCCGCAAAAGGAGCAGCGTACCTCTCTGTTGTTGTTACCGTTTGCCAATTTAATTCTCCTCTGTTGTGTTAAAATACTCGCAAATCGTATAAAAATGCTATAGGCGGATGAAAACATCCGCCTTTTAAAATCTGCTTATCTCTTATCGATAACCTTATCAATAAGACCGTACTTTAAAGCTTCCTCAGCCGACATAAAATTATCTCTTTCGGTATCTCTCTCGATGGTCTCGAGGCTCTGTCCCGTCTTTTCGGCAAGTATCTGATTCAAAGTGTTTCTCGTCTTTTCGATATGGCGAGCGTGGATAAGAATATCGGTAGCCTGACCCTGTGTACCTCCGAGAGGCTGATGAATCATTATCTCAGAGTTGGGAAGAGCATAGCGCTTGCCCTTAGTTCCTGCAGCAAGCAGGAATGCGCCCATACTTGCCGCCATACCGATGCAGATGGTTGAAACGTCGCACTTTATATACTGCATAGTATCATAGATAGCAAGTCCAGCGGAAACGCTTCCACCGGGGCTGTTGATATAAAAGCTGATATCCTTATCAGGGTCCTGACCCTCAAGATATAAAAGCTGAGCAATAATAACGCTTGCCGAGGCATTGTCTACCTGATCGGGCAACATTATGATGCGGTCATTAAGCAGTCTGGAGAAAATGTCGTAAGAACGCTCTCCGCGGCTGGTCTGTTCAACTACATAAGGTATTAATGTACTCATTTTAAGTCACCTCTAAAAAATATTATGAACACTTTGCCGCAAATATAAACAACTGATTATTCAGCAGGTGTCTCCGCAGGAGCCTCTTCGGTCTTTTCTGCAGCCTTCTTTGTGGTCTTCTTTGCGGTAGAAGTCTTTTTAGCAGCAGGCTTTTTTTCCTTTACGTCCTTGATCTCGGCAGAAGCCTTTACAAGGTCGATAGCCTTATTCATAGCAAGGTCATGCTTTATATCCTTTTCAGGGATAGCAGCCTTTACAGCGTCTGCTTCCATACCGTACATACCTGCAAGCTTCTCATACTCGGCAGCCAGCTCTTCCTCGCTTGCCTCGATGTTCTCAGCCTTTACTATTGCCTCAAGTGCTAAGCGCATCTTAACCTGCTTCTCACTCTGCTCGCGGAAGGAAGCCTTCAGATCCTCTACTGTAGAGCCTGTATACTTAAGGTATGTCTGAAGATCCATACCCTGGCTGCGGAGTCTGTAGTCAAACTCGCGAACACTCTCGTTAGAGCGGTTCTCGTACATAGCCTCGGGGATCTCAGCCTTCATTCCCTCAACAACTGCCTCGATAAGCTTGTTTTCAACTTCCTCATCAGCAGCCTTTGTCTTGCGCTCTAAGGTCTTTGCCTTGATGTCAGATTTCAGCTCATCTAAGGTATCGAACTCGGAAACATCCTTAGCAAACTCGTCATCTATTACGGGAAGCTCCTTAGCCTTGATCTCGTGAAGCTTACACTTGAAGGTAGCCTCTTTTCCTGCGAGGTCTGCAGCGTGGTACTCTTCGGGGAAGGTTACGACAACATCGAACTCGTCGCCTGCCTTGTGGCCTACGATCTGCTCTTCAAAGCCAGGGATGAACTGACCAGAACCAAGTGTTAAAGTATAGCTCTCGCCCTTGCCGCCGTCAAATGCAGTACCATCTACGAAGCCTTCGTAATCGATAACAGCCATATCCTTCATTTCGGCAGCTCTGTCCTCTACAGTAACAGTGCGGGCATTTCTCTCTGCCATTCTGTCAACCTCTACCTGAACCTCTTCGTCAGAGACAGCGGGAGCGGTTCTGTCAACCTTTAATCCCTTATACTCACCAAGCTCTACCTCAGGCTCAACGATAACAGTGACCTTCATTTCAGCGCCCTCTGCCTTGCTGACAGAAGTAACATCGGT
>JAZNTG010000044.1:0-7467 GCA_045591645.1 Acutalibacteraceae bacterium
TTTGACGAGCCGACGAGCGCGCTTGATCCCGAAATGGTCGGCGAGGTACTTGACGTTATGAAGAGCCTCGCACGTGACGGAATGACAATGGTAGTCGTTACTCACGAAATGGGCTTTGCTCGTGAGGTCGCAGACCGCGTCGTCTTTATGGCGGACGGTGTTATAGCCGAAGAGGGAGCACCCGAGCAGATTTTTACAAATCCGCAAAATCCCAGAACACAACAGTTTTTACAGTGTGTGCTGTAATGAAAAACTCCGAAGAAATTTCTTCGGAGTTTTTGTTATCCTATATAATCAACTACTTCGACTACACCGCTTGAATGGTAGAGTGAGGGAGTAATTAGAAGTGTGTATCCGCTACCGGCGGGGCAGGTCCATTCGACCATACTTTTTCGCGGCAGCGCACAGGCAGAAAGCAACATCATAATTGCGCCGCCGTGCATAATTACCGCCGCGTGCTCGGCTTTTTTAGCCATCATATCGCGAACGATCCCATTCAGACCGACACAAAGGCGCTTCGCGAACTCTGTGTTATCTTCACCACCGGGTGCAGCGTTTATTCTGCCTGCTGCCCAGTCGGCATATACAGGGTTGCCTTCAAGCTCGTTGGCTGTTTTGCCCTCAAACTCACCGAAGTCTATCTCCCGTAGATTATCTACCGTCTGAATATCCTTTGAAGGGTAGAGGATGTGAGCCGACTGCACTGCGCGAAGCATCGGGCTTGAATACACGCAGTCGACCTTTGGATAATCGTTTTCTTCGGCGTATTGTTTAAGCTGAGCCACGCCGACACCCGAAAGAGGAAGATCGGTTCTACCGATATATTGCTGGGCCAGATTTCCATCGGTCAGACCGTGGCGGATAAGATGTATTTTATATGTTTTCATTACAGTACCTCTATAAGTTCAGTAATAATATTATTAGAAACGAGCATACCCTCATCGGTCAGCCGTACACAGCTATTTTCCACAATGCAAAGTCCCTTGTACAAGCTTGCTTTTTTGATGAGCGACTCAGGAACCTTTCCAAAACGCTTCTCATAATCGGAAAAAACTAGTCCCTCTGACAGTCGGAGTCTGAGCATAATGTATTCATCAGCCTCTCCACCGATACCGTCATCTATCAGAGCCGTACCGTCAATAAAAGACTGTATATCCCGTGGATAGTTCATTCTTCTTCCCTCGAAAAACGAGTGCGCGGCAGGTCCTATCCCGATGTATTCATCGCATTTCCAATACTTATTGTTATGTCGGCTCTGATATCCGCTTTTTGCGAAGTTTGATATTTCATAATGCTCATAACCCGCATCGCGAAAAGCTCTTGACATATATAAATACTGATCAGCTACCGAATCATCATCGGGCAGAGCTACACCTGATCTACCAAAAGGAGTATTGTATTCAACCTTTAGAATGTATGACGAGATATGCTGTATATCAAGAGACAGAATGTCTTTAACGGTTTTATCAAGGGTTTTAATACTGCTTTCGGGCAGACCTATCATAATATCGGCTGAAATATTGTTTATGCCTACGCTTCTGGCAAAACGGACGGTGTTTACTGCATCGGCAAAGCTGTGGCGTCTGCCTAGCATTTTCAGCTCCTTTTCATCCGAGCTCTGCACTCCAAGCGATATTCTGTTAACTCCAAGGCTTGCCGCAGCTTCTATGAAATGCGGGTCATCACCCGGATTTACTTCGCAGGTGATCTCAGTATTCTCGCGCACCTTGAAATTTAAGCGTACAGCTCTCAGAATTTCTTTAAGCTGTAACGGAGAAAGCAGGGAAGGAGTACCGCCTCCGAAATATAAAGTATCAATGGGGCAGGTGTTTAGTCTGCCCCATTTTTCTATTTCTCTACACAATTTGTCTACATACCGCTGACGAAAATCGGGCGTAAAACTACCTGAATAAAAATCGCAGTAATTACACTTTCTTTCGCAAAACGGTATGTGCAGATAGAGTCCCTTAGTCAAGGATCTCTCCGATGCAACTGCCAGGTATTCCTGCAGCGTTAGCCTCGTCGGTATCAAGATGCATAGCAAGCGCATAGCTCGGGCTGACTCTTGCTACAACATCGCCGAAAATAAGGGCTCTGCCTTCGGTCGGGATCTTAACAGAAACGATCTGTGTATCGGTAATACCGTACTTCTCAGCATCCTCGGGAGTCATATGTATATGACGCTTTGCTGCGATAACGCCTTCGGTAAGTTCAACCTCGCCGCAGGGACCAACAAGCTTGCAAGCGCCGCTGCCTGCGGTGTCGCCTGACTCACGGATGGGAGCGGATACGCCGATAGAACGCGCGTCGGTAAGAGAAAGCTCTACCTGAGTAGCCTTGCGGCAGGGACCAAGGATAGAAACGCCTTTGAGTTCACGCTTAGAACCTACAACGGTAACTCTCTCCTCACAAGCGAACTGACCGGGCTGAGAAAGATCCTTCTTAGGAGTGAGCTTGTAGCCCTTTCCGAAAAGGATCTCAAGATGCTCTTCAGATACGTGTACGTGTCTTGCGGAAATTTCAACTAATACTTCTTTTGCCATTTTTACTGTCTCCTTAGTGTGTTAAACACATTATTTACCATTCTATTCTACACAATAATACTTAATTTTTCAAGTACTAAGATACCGTTTCAATAAAATTATTGTCAGCCTTTGTTTTAAGAGAAGTTTTCTTCTTGCATTAATCGACATCAAATAGTATAATAAATATGTATGTTTGTTAATCTTTTTCAAATAATAACCTTGTTTGGAGGAGATACAATGAACAAAAAGGAATATTCTTATAAAAACAGTGAAGATAACAGCACAGATACTACAGAAGCTCAGAACGAACAGCTTAAAGATTTCGGCTCGGTCACAAGCACGGGCGGTCGTCACGTGATACACTGTCTGACTGTTGTTGGAGAGATAGAGGGGCATATACTTTCATCCAACCAGAGCAAGACGACGAAATATGAGCACGTGATACCTCAGCTTGTCGAGGTTGAGGAGAACAGAGATATTGAAGGACTGCTTATAATCCTCAATACGGTCGGCGGAGATGTTGAGGCAGGTCTTGCCCTCGCTGAGCTTATCGCGGGTATGAAAAAGCCCACTGTATCACTTGTCCTCGGCGGCGGACATTCTATAGGAGTGCCGCTCAGCGTGTCTGCTAAAAGATCTTTTATCGTACCAAGTGCTACAATGACTATTCATCCCGTCAGAATGACAGGCCTTGTGCTTGGTGTACCGCAGATGCTTCGCCATTTTGAGAGGATGCAGGAGAGAATAACAAACTTTGTGACCTCTAATTCAGGCATTACAAAGGAACGCTTTAACGAGCTTATGATGAATGTCGGAGAGATGGTGACCGATGTAGGTACTGTCCTTGACGGCAACCGAGCGGTAAAGGAAGGCCTTATCGACAGTGTCGGAAGCCTTCGGGATGCGATCAGATGTCTTTACGATATGATAGAGAATAAAAACGAATAATTTAGGGGTGTATTTATGGCAACCAAAAAAGGCAGCGGAAGAAAAAAGAGCTCTCAGAGGTCGGCACCGTCAAAGACTAGTCAAGGACGTAGACAGGTAATATCGGTCATTCTTTTCGGCATATCCCTGTTCCTCCTTGCAGTCGTGCTTATACCGGGAGAAAACCTGTGGAAGGGAATCCACGATTTTCTTTTCGGTCTTTTTGGTGTGCTTACATATGCAGTTCCGATCTTTATGATCGCCGTGTCTGTTTTTTATGCGCTTGAACGTCTTTACGGTTCGGTGCTCACGAAAATTGTTGAGATAGGTGTTCTTATTCTTTTTATCGACGCGGCTATAGATATATTTATTCCGCACGCTCAAACCGAAACCTTCGGTCAGCACCTTACAGCCGCATATAATAACGGAATGTTACTTAAAAGCGGCGGTTTTTTCGGAGCTTTGGTCGGTCAGCCTATTTATGCCGCCTTCGGCGCTGTAGGCGCAGGAATAACTATCTGTATACTTATTCTTGTGTTGCTCATGCTGACAACGGGAACTACAGTTATCGCCCTGTTCAGATCTATTGCAAAGCCTATAAAGGGTATTGAAAAATCTATGGAGAATACCTTCCAGAATAAGCTTGGCAACAAGGAAAAGATATCGGTCAGCGATATCGATCTGCCGATAGGTCAGACGGGCACAAGAAAGAATGAGCGCGCATCCTCAGAGGAGATACAAAAGCGTCTTATCAATACATACAGAGATGAAGAACCTGATAAAGCCGAAGCTGCGGTATTTATTCCCGATGAAGCTCCAGAAGAGGGCAGCAGCGGCTCGGTGGATGAGGCTCTCGTAGCTGCTAAAAAGGAAGCAAAGAAGACTCAAAAGATCATAGAAGATACAAAACAGCAGATAGAAGAGGCTTCGGTCGAGAGTATCACTATGTCGAATGAGGGATACAAGTTTCCGCCTATCGACCTACTTAAAAAGGATGAATTCAGTAATCTCGGAGGAGTGGAGGCAGAGCTCGAAAGCACAGCAGAAAGACTTGTCGAGACCCTCCGCAGCTTTGGTGTAGAAACAAGAATTGTTGATATTTCAAGAGGTCCTACAGTGACCCGATATGAGCTTCAGCCGAGCGCAGGTGTAAAGATCAGCAAGATAACAGGTCTTGCTGACGATATTGCACTTAATTTGGCGGCAGAGGGTGTCAGAATCGAAGCTCCGATCCCCGGTAAAGCCGCGGTAGGTATTGAGATACCCAACCGTACAGGCAAGGTGGTAAGGGTCAGAGATCTGCTTGAATCACCCGCGTTCACAAGCTCTAAGAGCAAGCTTACAGTAGCACTCGGTAAGGATATAGCGGGCAATGCTATCGTAACCGATATTGCAAAAATGCCGCACGGACTTATTGCTGGCTCTACAGGCTCGGGTAAATCGGTGTGTATCAATACCCTCGTTATGAGTATTCTTTATAAGGCAAGTCCCGATGAGGTCAAGCTTATAATGATAGATCCTAAGGTAGTTGAGCTTGCTGTCTATAACGGAATCCCGCATCTTTATGTGCCTGTTGTTACCGATCCGCGCAAGGCGGCGGGAACTCTCGGCTGGGCGGTTTCAGAAATGGAACGCCGCTATAAAATGTTTGCCGCAAGCAACGTTCGTGATATTGACGGCTATAACCGTGTTGCAGAAAACGATGAGGAAATGAAAAAGCTTCCGCGTATCGTTATTATTATTGACGAGCTTGCCGATCTTATGATGACTGCACCGAAAGAGGTAGAGGATTCCATAAACCGTATTGCCGCTAAGGCAAGAGCTGCAGGAATGCACCTTATTATCGCAACTCAGCGTCCCTCCGTAGATGTCGTTACAGGTGTTATCAAGGCCAACATTCCGACCCGTATTGCATTCCTTGTTTCCTCTCAGGTCGATAGCCGTACCATACTTGATTCAGCAGGTGCAGAAAAGCTGCTCGGTAAGGGCGATATGCTCTTTAATCCTGCGGGTGCTCTCAAGCCGTCGCGTATACAGGGCTGTTTTGTTACCGACGGCGAGGTAGAAGCGGTTGTTGATTTTGTCAAGGCGGATCATTCGGCAGATTACGATCAGGAGATAATGAACGAGATTGAGCGTCAGGCTGCATCGGGCGGCAAAAAGGACCATGGCGGAGCATCATCGGATGACGGTGGGGAAGAGGTCGACTCAATGCTCAGTGCAGCTATAGAAGTTGTTATCGAAACTGGTCAGGCATCAACCTCTATGCTTCAGAGAAGACTTAAGCTCGGCTATGCAAGAGCCGCGCGCCTGATGGATGAAATGGAAGCCAGAGGAATAATCGGAGGCTATGAGGGCGCAAAGCCGCGAGCTGTGCTTATAACGCGTGAGCAGTGGATGGAGCAGAAGGCTGGGGAAGAATAGTGAAAAAACTTACCCGAAAACAACATATCCGCCTGCTGTTAGCGGCAGTTGCTGCGCTTGTGATGCTGATACTGATTGTTACATTCACAAATGATGTGAATATACCGACTTGGTCGCAGATATTCGGCGGCGGTTCGGTATCACAGGATGATGATTTTGTGAGGTTTATAGATGTCGGACAGGGCGACAGTGTGCTTATATCAAGCAACGGTTATAACGCTATGATCGATTTCGGGGATAATACCGATGACGGAGCAGAGCTTATGAAGGATCTGAGAAGTTACGGTATAAAACAGATCGATTGTATGATAATAACCCATTATGATTCTGATCACATTGGTGGAGCCGACACGGTTATTGAAAGACTTAACATTGAGAATATCATTCTCCCCATACGTTATGACGAAGCCTCTAAGTCACTGGCTGAGGTAGATGAAGCTATCGAAGGCAGTGATGCAAACGTCTACATAGCAAAGGTGGGCACCGTTATAAATATAGGAGAATTTGAGCTTACCGTTGTTGCTCATTACATTGACGAAGCCGACACTAATGAACGCAGCATAATTATTATGGCTGAGATTGACGGTATAAAGTTTCTCCTCACAGGAGATGCCGATTCAAGCATTGAGAAGAGGCTTATAGAAGACGGTCTACTGCTTGACTGTGATGTGTTTAAAGCAGGGCATCACGGCAGTAAATATTCAAACAGCCTTAAGTTCCTCGAATACATCACTCCGTCCTACGCGGTGATCTCCTGCGGGGAACTGAATTCCTACGGACATCCTCACAACGAGGTAATAAAGAATTTCAACACCGTAAATGCTAAAACCTACCGCACGGATACCGATGGTGATATAACCTTCTATATTAAAAACGGCGCACTTTTGCCTACAGCAGAGTTTGTGCGCTGATGCTGTGGTCGTTTACCCTACAAGCATAAAAAATAAGCCGTCAGGATAATTCCTGACGGCTTATCATTTAAGTTCGGTCACGTCGTGATGTGAAAAGAAGTGAAATACACCAGATTCCCGCAAGGGCGATTACCGTGTAGATTATTCTTGAGACTATTGCGTCTGAACCGCCGAATGCCCAGGCGACAAGATCAAATTGAAATATTCCTACAAGGCCCCAGTTTATCGCTCCGATTATTACGAGGGCAAGACAAATCTTATCTAACATTTTATCAACTCCTTTGTAAGTATCATTTACAAAATAACGGTTTTTTATTCATAAAATTTCAATTCTTATTAAAAAAGGCTTGACAAAAAGGCTCTGTTATTTTATAATAGCAACGTTGCAAAAATTATATGCTGCTATGGCTCAGGTGGTAGAGCACATCCTTGGTAAGGATGAGGTCACCAGTTCGAATCTGGTTAGCAGCTCCAAAAATCCCGTTCTCGAAAGAGAGCGGGATTTTTACTTATTACTTCTTACCTCTTCACTATTACCTCAAATTAAGTTTGATACGGGATTTTTGGGAAGTAATAAGTAAGAAGTAAGAGGTAAGAAGTTCGGTGTGGCTTCGCCACGTATTATAAAATCAATGCCCCGCATTGATTTATTTTTGCATTTATGCTATAATACACCCAAG
>JAZNTG010000045.1:0-4488 GCA_045591645.1 Acutalibacteraceae bacterium
TACAGTATGCGATTTTGATCCTGAAGAGATACGCAGAAAGTCAAGTATTTCGGCGGCTATCGTTCCCTGTGAGTGGAAGGATGTCAAGATAAATGTTATAGATACTCCGGGTCAGTTTGACTTTGCCGGAGGTGTCAGCGAGGGTGTGCGCGCGGCAGGCTCAGCCGTTATCGTAATTTCAGGCAAAAGCGGAGTTTCGGTAGGCGCAGAGAAGGCCTTTGACGCGGCATCCGCAAAGGGTATCGCAAAGCTGTTCTTTGTTAACAAAATAGACCACGCTCACGCTGATTTTTATAAGGTTTTTGAGGAGCTGAAGGCTACCTTCGGCCCTATGGTCTGCCCGATAGTAGTTCCTTACATAGAGGATCACCAGGTGCAGTGCTACATAAACCTTGTTGAGCACAGAGCGTATTCATATAAGGACGGCAAGGCTACCGAGGTTCCTATTCCAGATATGGGCCACAGACTTGAGGGCCTTCGTACCGCTATGAACGAGGCGGTGGCAGAAACCAGCGAAGAGCTTATGGAAAAATACTTCTCGGGTGAGGAGTTCACTCCCGACGAGCTTATTATGGGTCTTGCCACAGGTGTCCGCCGCGGTGAGATAGCCCCTGTTTTCTGCGGCTCTGCGTGTGAGCTTCAGGCTGTCGATCAGCTCCTTAACGGACTTATCTGGCTTGCTCCCTGGGCGGAGACGGTAGCCGGTGAAACAGGTATAGACAACGACGGAAACGAGGTAAAGCTCACCGTTAACGAGGAGGCGCAGACGGTCGCTACGGTATTCAAGACGGTAGTTGACCCCTTTGTAGGAAAGCTTTTATACTTCAAGGTTGTAAGCGGTAAGGTCACACCCGATATGTCCCTTCTTAATATGCGTACGGGTACAGCGGAAAAGATAGGCAAGCTCTATCACGTCTGCGGCAAGAAGCAGATAGAAACATCGTGTGTCCCCGCAGGTGATATCGGCGCTGTTGCAAAGCTAAATGTTACGGGCACGGGCGACACCCTTTGCTCACCGCTCCGTCCGATAAGACTCCCCGGCGTTAATTTTGAAAATCCCTGCTATAAGATGGCAGTCAAGCCTAAAGTAAAGGGCGAAGAGGAAAAGGTCGCCGCAGGACTGAATAAGCTTTCCGAAGAGGATCCCACCGTTTCCTACTATTCAAACGATGCAACAGGCGAAATGATACTCGCAGGTCTCGGCGAGCAGCATCTTGAGAGTGTTTCCGCCAAGCTTAAGAGTAAGTTCGGTGTCGAGGTGGTATTTACCGCACCTAAGGTCGCTTACCGTGAGACCATACGTAAAAAAGCAAAGGTTCAGGGCAGACATAAGAAGCAGTCGGGCGGTCACGGTCAGTTCGGTGACGTCTGGATCGAGTTTGAGCCTTGCGACTCTGAAGAGCTCGTATTTGCCGAGACTATTTTCGGCGGCTCGGTTCCGAAGAACTATTTCCCCGCAGTTGAAAAGGGACTTCAGGAGTCTGCGCGCACAGGTGTCCTTGCAGGATATCCGATGGTCGGCGTAAAAGCAACTCTTACCGACGGCTCTTACCATCCTATTGACTCTTCAGAGCTTGCCTTCAAGACAGCGGCATCCCTCGCCTACAAGGCAGGTATCCCCGAGGCAAACCCTGTACTTCTTGAGCCGGTTGTTACTGTAACCGCAAAGGTTCCCACCGATAACGCAGGTGATATTATGGGTGACTTCAATAAGCGCCGCGGACGCGTGCTCGGAATGGATCCCGAGGGCAAAAAACTTATGATAATTACCGCAGAGGTGCCCGAGAGCGAGCTTGCCGATTTTCCGACAGTTCTCCGCAGTGTGACCCGCGGAGTCGGTTCCTTTGTTACCGAGTTTGCAAGATATGAAGAAGTACCCGCCTCTATCGCACAGAAGATAATTGCCGACAGCAAGGCTGATTAAAAAGATTTTGAGGCACCCGTTATCGGGTGCCTCTTGAATGTAAAGATAAATTGTCGAAAAAAGGAAGATTCATAACAATGAGTGAATCAAAATTGAAAATTTTTGAAATAGATCCATATCTTATGCCCTTTAAAAAGGACATAGAGCTACGTATGGAGCTTTATAAAACCAAAAGAAAAGAGCTTGTGGGAAACCGCGGAAGCCTTGTCAATTTTGCCGACGGATATAAATATTTCGGCTTTCATCGCACTGATTCTGGTTGGGTCTACCGCGAGTGGGCGCCTGCCGCCGACGCTATGTTCCTCACAGGTGATTTTAACGGCTGGAACACCGAGAGCCATCAGCTGAAACGTATCGAAAACGGAGTTTTCGAGATATATTTAGAGGGCAAGGATACTCTGCAGGAAGGACAAAAGGTACAGGCTATCGTCTGGCACGGCGGCAATATGCTCCGCCGAATACCGCTTTATGCAACCCGTGTAGTTCAGGATCCTGTAAATTACCTCTGGTGTGCCGAAATAGAGGATACTCTATGCAGCTTTGACTGGACAGACGAGGGCTTTACACCTGCAAAAACACCCTTTATTTATGAGTGTCATATCGGTATGGCGCAGGAGCACGGACATATCGGCACGTATGAGGAGTTTCGCCTGTATACTCTTCCGAGAATAAAAGAGCTCGGCTACAATACCGTTCAGATAATGGCTATAATGGAGCACCCGTATTACGGCTCGTTCGGATATCAGGTGTCCAATTTCTTTGCGGCATCGTCTAAATACGGCAACAGCCGCGAGCTTAAGGAGCTGATAAACACCGCGCACTCTATGGGTATTACCGTTCTGCTCGATGTTGTTCATTCCCACGCGGTAAAAAATACAAATGAGGGTATAAACGAGTTTGACGGTACGGTCTATCAGTTCTTCCATGAGGGCGGACGCGGCGACCATTCAGCTTGGGGTACTAAGCTTTTTAACTACGGCAAAAACGAGGTCATACACTTCCTTTTATCCAATCTTAAGTATTGGATGGAGGTATTCCACTTCGACGGCTTCCGTTTTGACGGCGTCACCTCAATGCTCTATCACGATCACGGACTGGGAAGCGCCTTTTCAAGCTATGATATGTATTTTTCTATGAATACCGACGTTGAAGCGGTCACATATCTTCAGCTTGCGAATGAGCTTGTGCACAAGCTTAATAAAAACGCTCTCACTATAGCCGAGGATATGTCGGGTATGCCGGGTATGTGCCTCAAGATCGCTGACGGCGGCATCGGCTTTGACTACAGGCTGTCTATGGGTGTGCCAGACCTCTGGATAAAGACTATAAAAGAGAGCGCGGACGAGAACTGGAATATGGGCCACCTCTGGTGGGAGCTTAATTCCCGCCGTCCCAAGGAGAAAAATATCGGCTATGCCGAAAGCCACGATCAGGCACTCGTCGGCGACAAGACCATAATGTTCCGCCTGTGTGATGCCGAAATGTACTGGAGTATGCAGAAGTTCGGCGGCAGTCCCGTAGTCGACCGCGGAATAGCTCTTCATAAAATGATAAGACTTATTACGGCATCGCTTGCAGGCGAGGGCTACCTTAACTTTATGGGTAACGAGTTCGGACATCCCGAGTGGATAGACTTTCCCCGTGAGGGCAACGGCTGGAGCTATCACTACTGCCGCAGACAGTGGAGCCTTGTAGATGATCAGAATCTCAGATACAGAGAGCTGAATGATTTTGATAAGGCTATGATAAAGCTGCTCAGCGACGGCGACCTGCTCTGTAAAAAAGCCCAATGTAAATGGCTTCATGAGGACGATAAAATAATCATTTTCGCTAAGGGCGACTATGTTTTTGCCTTTAACTTCCACCCCGCAAAGTCCTTTGACGGATATTTCGTACCTACTCCCAAAAGCGGTATGTATGAGATAGTGCTGTCATCCGATGACGGCGTTTACGGCGGCTTTGGCCGAGTGGATACAAAGATCGAGTACAAAGCCTACTCCACTCCCGCAAAATGGAAGGGCTTTAATTGCTACCTGCCGTCACGCAGCGCAATAGTATTCAAAAAGAAAAGCAAGGCCTATGGGTCGTACTTTTAAGGACAGTTTGCTAAAAAGATTTAGAGAGTGTTAATTCTTATTACTAATCACCACACGATATGGCAACAATATGAAGTTAAGAACTCCTCATAAACGGTGCGCGCCGTCTATGAGGAGTTCTTTGTTTGGTGCATTTTAACTTTGGAAATCAAATTTGTCAAGCAATAATTACTTCGAATATAATTCTATCTCTAATTTATCTTTTACAGTTGTTCTGCTTATATCTAATTTAAAAAGCTCAACATTTGTGATTTTAATATATGAAATATCATTCGTGTTAGAAATGCCATAAAATTGTGCTTTGGCTAAATCACCATACTCACGGATACCTTTTCCTATCATGTTACTAATTCGACTGTATCGTAAATGTTCCCCAAAAACATTATATTCAATAACTTTTCCGGAGTTTGTCATTACAATATATTTTGAATTTTCAGCGAGAGCTATTCCGTATGTATCGTTAGCCAT
>JAZNTG010000046.1:0-7727 GCA_045591645.1 Acutalibacteraceae bacterium
TAATACATCGCACGTATTATTTTGTCAAGAGCTTTTTTGGGAGTTCTCATCTTTAAGAACAAAAAATAAGCAGCCACCTCAAAAGAGGTAACTGCTTATTTGGCGCGCTGAAGAAGATTCGAACTCCCGACCTTCTGGTCCGTAGCCAGACGCTCTATCCAGCTGAGCTATCAGCGCAAATATTAACATAAAATTTGAGTGCCCAAATATAATACCATAAACTCAGCAAGAATGCAAGTGGTAATTTTTTATTTTTAAAAATTTTCTATTTCATATTGCTAATTATCGCTGTCGGTTGTATAATGTTTTTACCGAATTATATATTATTAGGGAGATTTTTCGAATATGCGATTTTCCAAATTAGCCTGCCTTTTTTTATCCGTTATCTTAATACTTTCTCTTTCTGCCTGCTCAAATAGTCCTTCACCCTCGACAGGCGAGCTTGATGACGGTAAAGTTTCCTCAACAGATTTTAATCCTAACGGGACCTCTTCAGATCCTGAAGAGGATGCTACCAAGACTTGTTTAAATCCTCTTACAGGTCTTTATAACCTATCTGAGGCTCAGTCCCTTCTCCGTCCTACTGCGGTCATAATCAATAATATCAGCAACGCTCAGAGGATCCAGTCGGGTGTAGGTAGCGCTGACGTTGTTTTTGAGACCGAGGTTGAAGGCGGTATCACACGTCTGCTTGCCATATATCAGGCACCTGATGAGAGTATCTCGCATATAGGCTCTGTGCGCAGTGCCCGCGTGGTGTTTGCCGAGCTTGCCGCTTCGATGAATTCGGTTCTTCTCTATCACGGAATGGATGAGGTCTACTGCCGTCCGAGATTGAATGCTCTCGGTGTGAACCGTTTGGAGATCTCCGAAAAGGCATACGGAAGCCGCATTAATAACGGAGAGTCGTGGGAACACAGGCTCTATACCTCGGGCAATTTAGCAGCATCGGCACGCGACAGTCTTGTCCAGCCGATGACCTTAGGTGCTGACCCTTGGCTTTCTTTCTCAGCCGACAAAGCTGCTGCCTCAACTTCAGCAAAGAGAATTAACATAAAGTTCAGAGGCTCCCAGACTACCAATTTCTTCTATAACGAGGAATCAGGAAACTACAGCCGCGGCAGAAACGGAAATATATTAAAGGATTATTTCACAGATAAAGAAGAAACCTTTACGAATATATTCGTGCTGAACACCTCCACCAAGCTTTACAGCGACGGTTATCACCGTGAAGTAAAGCTCTCGGGCGGCGAAGGATACTACATAACCAAAGGCGGTATTGAGCCCATAACCTGGTCCAAAAACGGGGATCACTCACATATAGAATTCAAAGACAGTGTTGGCGAGGTCCTAAGCGTTACCCCGGGAAATTCCTACATCTGCATAATAGATAAAAATGCAGGAAAGATTACATATGAATAATAAAAAGGGGGCTGTCTCACTAAGTGCAGCCCCTTTTTATTATTCATTACTGTTCTTCGCGAGCCTTCATAGGAACGTAGGGCTCTGCTTCTTTATCTTTAATATCTCTTATGATGATAAAGGGTGTCAGCTCATCGTCCTGACCTGCGGGGTTATCTCGAACAAGCTCACAAAGGAATTCTTTGTCTGTATCTTTTAAATCCTCGCTTACTCCGAGTATCTCGACCGAGATATCGTTTGCGTCGATTATCATAGTTGTAACCCCCTGCTCGTTGAAAATCCTCTTACAAGCTCCGTCGGGGTCCTCGGGATTGAGTACGGCAAGGTCGTGATAGGTTTCAAATACCGAGTGCATATAAAAACCGTCAATGCCCGCAATATCCTGACCGACTATCTCGTAAAATACGCCGCGCTTACCGAAAACCTTTCCAACGGCGCCGCAAAGAGAAGCCCAGAGAATGAGTGGTGCACCCTTCATATTGATAGCAAGCTGGAGCTTATAGGGCTCGCCCATTCCGATACCCGTATCGCTGTTTTTAGTGGCAAATTTTGATAAAGTACGGGCAAGGAAGCCGATTTTAACGTCCTTTTTCTCAACGGTGTTGTCCTGACTCATTGAAACGACCTTTTCGCCTATTGCAACAATATCGCCCTCTTCATATAAAGGCTTTACATATTTTCCGATAAGCTCGGAAAGATTTTCTCCTCTGCCGATGAAGTGAGTATTTACGGCATAACGCTCAAAGCGTCTACCCTCTACCTCGCGGACGCCGCGGATATAGTAAACTATTCCGTCCCTTTCGCGCTTGTTTTCAGCATAATTTTTATTTCCGTCATACCAAAATGCCATAAATACAGCTCCTTAAACATCTTATATAAATAGTATAAACCTTTTTAAAACAAAGTCAATAAAATAGTTGCTTTTGTGTTTTTAATTAAATATAATAAAATTGTTTTTTATCGTTAATTAAGAGAGGTTTTATTTTTGAAGCTTAAATTAAATGTCGAAAGGTGCGCCCTCGCACTGCTCGGCAGCGCTATTCTTGCCTTCGGGCTATACAATGTGCACTCCCTTTCAGGCGTGACCGAAGGCGGCGCACTGGGGCTTACACTACTGATGGACCATTGGTTTGGTATCTCCCCCGCTGTGTCCGGCGCAGTTATTAACATCATCTGTTATGCCATTGGAATAAAAACCTTCGGCAAGGAATTCATCACATATTCGCTGATATCTACATTAGGTTTTTCTTTGACCTATAAAATTTGCGAGCTATTCCCACCCGTTTATCCCGATATCGCAAGCTATCCGCTTTTAGCCGCTCTGCTCGGCGCGGTTTTTGTTGGCGTAGGAGTCGGGCTATGCGTACGTATAGGCGGTGCACCCACGGGCGACGATGCCCTAGCTATGAGTCTTTCAAAGCTGTTTCATACAAAGATCGAATGGATATATCTTGTAAGCGATCTTCTGATACTAGCTCTTTCGCTGACCTATATACCCATCACAAAAATTATTTATTCTCTTATCACTGTCACCCTTTCAAGCAAGCTTGTCGGCCTAGTGCAGAGAATGGGAAACAAAAAAACTGGTGCATCTTAATTTGGTGAGAATGTGTTTCGCTATACGAAACGATATTAATGCGCCGCAGTCACCGAAATTATTCGTTGTTCACTAAACAAGAAAGACCCTTGGGACAGACTGTATAATGCTCTACGGAGTGTGTCCCTTAGGGTCTTTTTTATTCTTCTATTTCTTCCAATGCCATTCGCACGGCGGCAATAACGAAAGCAGAAAAAGTACATTCTTTTCCTTCTATGGCTTTTTCCACCGCAGCTATTACATCGTCAGGAAAACGGATGGTCTTGTTTGTTGTGGTTGGAGTGCTCGGAATTTGAAACTTTCCCATAATTACACCTCGTAATACATTTGTATTGCTTTTAGTGTAATGCAAAACGCGCTTAAGATATGCATTGCATTTGCAATGCATATCTGTTATAATGACCGTAATGTAATTAAAGTGGGAAGCTTCAATGGAAAATTATAAGGAAATGTACAGAGAACTGTTTATTGTTACAACCAAGGCTATGCGTATATTAGAAGAGGCTCAGCAAAAGTGCGAAGAGATGTATATAGAATCTGAGGATAAAGATAAGATAATAAATATAGTAAACCGACTAAAGGATAACTGAACACTGACCACTGAAATAATAAAAAAGACCCCGCAGTGAAGTGAACCCCAAATAGTTCACTTCGCAGGGTCTCTTTTTATTTCTTCTGCTGTTTCAGCCAAATCCACATAACAAGCTTGTGGGGCAAAAGCTTTGTAGCAAGCACCTGAAGACGTATCATCGGTCCGACGACTGATACATCCTTGCCTTTTCGCATATCGCGAAGCGCTCTCGTCACGACCTGCTGGGATGTGAAGAACTGATTATAATAGGTAATAACAGAGTCGTCAACAACGGCGGTATCAAAAAACTCGGTACGTACCCAGCCGGGGCAGACCGCCATCATTTTGATGCCTGTTTTTCGAAGCTCGGCGTTTATTGCTCTCGTAAAAGAAAGAACAAAAGCCTTTGTAGCTCCGTAGACGCCGATATAGGGTACAGGCTGGAAGGATGAAAGCGAGCCTATCTGATAGACCTCAGAGCCGTTTTTCAAATAGGGCAAGGTGATATATGTCATAGCGACCAGCGCCTTATCATTCAGATCTATCATATCAAGCTGCTGTTTTAAAGGGATGTTCTCAAATTTTTCAAAAACGCCGAAGCCGCTTGCATTAACAAGCACCTTCACCTCAGGCTTCTCAGCCTCTAAAAGAGCCTTGTACTCATCATACGAATCGCTTTTTGTAAGGTCAAGCGCTATCGCTCTGACCTTGTAGGAAATCTCACTCTGAAGCTCTTCAAGCCTTTCTTTTCGGCGGGCGATTACCCACACCTCGTCAAAGGAATTCTTCGCGCAAAGCTGACGGACAAATTCTCTGCCCATTCCGCTTGACGCGCCTGTAATTATAGCAACTTTCATACTATTATCCTTTCAAAAAAGGGCGGATATTATCCGCCCCTACATTTTTTATTTTGTCCGAAGGACACACTTTCCTCGGCCTTGTGGCTTTAGCCACCAAGATAAGCTTTTTTGACCTCGTCACTTGCGGCAAGCTCAGCACCTGTGCCCGAAAGGACTATTTCGCCAAGCTCAAGAACATAAGCGCGGTCGGAGATCGCAAGCGATTTGCCCGCATTCTGCTCAACAAGGAGGACGGTGGTGCCGTCGTCACGAAAATCCTTGATTATCTCGAAAACCTGATCAACAAGCAGCGGAGAAAGACCCATTGAAGGCTCATCGAGAAGCAAAAGCTTCGGGTGGCTCATCATGGCGCGTCCCATAGCGAGCATCTGCTGCTCACCGCCCGAAAGGGTGCCTGCTATCTGATTGCGGCGTTCCGAAAGTCTCGGAAAACGCTCGTATATTTTCTCAATATCCGCCTTTATCTGAGCCTTATCTTTCTGTGAAAATCCACCCATCAGCAGATTTTCATAAACGGTCAGCTCCTGGAAAATTCTTCTTCCTTCCGGAACCTGTGCCATACCAAGATGTACTATTTTATGACAGGGCGTTTTTGTGATGTCGTGACCGTCAAAGATAACGCTGCCGCCGCGCGACGGGATAAGTCCGATTATAGACTGCATTGTAGTTGTCTTACCTGCACCGTTTGCGCCGATGAGGGTCACTATCTCTCCCTCATTAACCTCAAAGCTGATGCCTTTCAGCGCCTGAATAACGCCATAATAGACCTGTAGGTCCTTTACTTCAAGTAGTGCCATAGCGTTATCCTCCAATGTATGCCCGAATTACCTCGGGGTCGTTAAGCGCTTGTTCGGCTGTGCCCTGTGCGAGAACGGTACCAAAATTGAGTACAGTTACCTCGTCGCAAAGACCAGAAACGAATTTCATATCATGCTCGATAAGAAGTACTGTCATATCAAACTCATCGCGTATGCGTCTGACGATAGCCATAAGGTCCTCGGTTTCGTGGGGATTCATACCCGCGGCAGGCTCGTCTAAGAGCAGAAGCTTCGGATTTGTGGCAAGAGCACGCGCAATCTCGAGCTTTCTCTGCTTTCCGTAGGGCAGGTTGCAGGAAAGGAAGTTTCTTTCCTCCTCGAGTCCTACTATGCGGAGTATCTCCTTTGCGCGTTCACGCATCGCCTTTTCACACTTAAAGTGTCTCGGCAGACGGAGCATACTTTCTATCAGACTGCACTTGAACTGGGGTTGGTTATGAAGCCCTACCATAACATTTCTGATGACCGTCATATTGTTGAAAAGACGGATGTTCTGGAAGGTACGGGCGACACCCTTGTGGTTTATCGTGATCTGATTTTTACCTGTCAGATCCTCGCCGTCAAGGTAGAACTTACCTGTTGTAGGCTGATAAACTCCTGTAAGCATATTGAATATGGTGGTCTTGCCCGCGCCGTTGGGACCTACAAGACCGTAAAGCTGCTTTTTCTTTATCTCAAGATTTACATCCTGTACGGCTTTGAGTCCGCCGAAGGAAATACCGAGATTTTCTGTTTTGAGGATAATTTGGGACATTATTTACCCTCCTTTTTATCGGGATCGACCGTAGACATCTGCGGCTGAAGATCTACAGAGAGAACCTCGTTCATCTCTATCTTTGTCGGCACGCGATCCCACTTAGCCTCATCATCGTGCTGGTGAGCGGGGTCGTGTTTTTTGAATCTTGCAAAGAGACTCTGCAGATTATAGCTCTCTCTGAAGCTCTTGAGCGAGGGTGCGTTGTTGTAAATTACGATAACTATAAGGATAAGCGCATAAAGAAGATCCTGAAGCACCGCAAGGTCGCCCGTGAGCACAGTCTGGAGAGTGTTGTCCAGATATGTGATCAAAGTGGCGGCGATTATTGAACCGTTAATGTTTCCCATTCCGCCGAGCACTACCATAACAAGTATCTCGATAGAATAGTTGTAGCTGAACTTTGCCGACTGAACATTGTAGTTTGAATAGCTGTAAAGCACACCTGCAATGCCTGCAAAAAAGGACGAAACGGTGAAGACAGCAAGCTTGTACTTTGTTACATTGATGCCTGTAGCACGGGCTGCTATCTCATTATCGCGGATAGCGGTGATAGCTCTTCCGTGCTTGGATCGGATAAGATTCTGAATGACCGCAAGGCAAACCAGCACCAGCACAAAGGCGATTATGAAAAGCTCTTTTTTATTGTATCTGGGAGTTGAAAGACCAAGCGCGCCGCCGAAAGACTCCGTGCTCGTATTCATAAATATTGAACGGACAATCTCACCAAAGGCGAGTGTTACGATAGCGAGGTAGTCTCCTTTAAGGCGAAGCGCGGGGAGTCCGATGATAATACCGAAGAGCGCTGCAATTATACCGCCGATGATAATAGAGACGATCAGAGTGAATATTCCATCACCGAAAACTGGTTCTAAAAGCACCGATGCCTTACCTCCGAGGTAAGCGCCGACACACATAAAGCCCGCGTGTCCGAGAGAAAGCTCTCCGAGAAAGCCTACCACCATCGAAAGAGATACTGCGAGAATTATTGAAATTGCTATCTTTTCAAGAAGATAGAGGGTAGAAGAAGGAAGCGCGCCGCCAAGCGACATAGCGCCGAAAACGACCGTTACAATAGCGACGGCAATGTAATTTATATAGTGCTTCCACTTGATATTGGATAATCTTGCCATTATACCTTCTCCCTCCTTACTTTACCTAAAATTCCGCTCGGACGAACAAGCAGAATTACGATGAGAACAAGGAATTCGATCGCATCTGTATAGGGCGCGATGGCGGGAATTGTGAGCGAAATAGCCTCAACAACACCCATAAGTATACCGCCCACCATAGCGCCGGGGATAGAGCCGATACCGCCGATTACCGCCGCCGTAAACGCCTTGATTCCCGGCATTGCGCCGAGTGTATTTGAAAGAGAGGGAGACTTCATAAGCATAAAGAAGCCGGCGAATGCAGCAAGGCCCGAACCGATAGCGAAGGTGATCGTGATAATGCCGTTTACATTGATACCCATAAGCTGAGCCGCGCCTCTGTCCTCTGACACGGCTATCATAGCGCGACCCGTCTTTGTATACTTGACAAAGAGTGAAAGTGCAACCATTATCACAATCGAGCAAGCGAGCGTGATAAGCATATATACGGGTATGGTGAGTCCTGCTATGGTTACATTTCCGAAATCGGCAATTATTACCATCTTGGGTGCAGAGCCGAATATTATCTGCGCTGTTGACTGCAGAAGATAGCT
>JAZNTG010000047.1:0-5434 GCA_045591645.1 Acutalibacteraceae bacterium
GGTCTTGCTCAGATTCCTGCTAAGTCAAGATTATACGAGGCAGTTACTAAAATAATGGACGATTATAAAAAAGGCGTAAGTCTCGAGGAATGCTACAAATATATTCACTCTGCTTACGATGAGCATACGGATCACGGCTGGTGCCACGTAATATCAAATGCTATGATAGTGGTGGCTGCACTTCTTTACGGTGAGGGTGACTTTGGCAAATCAATTTGTATGGCGGTGCAGACCGCATTCGATACTGACTGTAACGGTGCAACAGTAGGCTCAATCCTCGGTATGAGAGGCGGTATAGACTGTATCGACGATTATTGGGAAAAGCCCGTAAACGGCAAAATCCATACTTCAATATTCGGTGTGGGTACTGTGGATATTGAAGAAGCCGTCGAGAAGACGATGGAGCATATAAATTAAAAAAACACCCGATGAAACCTTTTATGTCTCATCGGGTATTTTTTGTCAAAGCGTTTCTTCTCCGTTATCATAGAGCTCGTTGTTGATTTCGCATACACCTTTTCCGTTTGCGATACCTAATATAATTATACTGTCTCGCTTGTGCTTGGGATAAAGGGGAGCATATTGTGCAATCTTTAATGCGGTCTGCGCCTCATCGAGGCTCATTTTCATAGCGATACAAAGGCTTAATAGCGTGTTTCTCGACGGGTTTCTCGTGCCCGAGAGAACCTGAAAGCCGAATATTTCACTTATTTCCGCATCCTTTATAACGTGAGATTTGGTGAGCTTTCTTGATTTTATGTATTCGCTTAAGAATTGTGAAACCGTAAGGTCAACAAAAGCTTCGCGGTTTTCTTTTATATATTCTTCAATATTGTTTGATTTAAGGAGATTTTCCATCATTTCATCCGTTGGTCTTTTGATCATAACTTTCACTTCCCAAATCTGTTTTTTCATAGTATAATAAATAAAATCAGGTTTTGCAAGGAGTTTTTAACTTTGATTTTTTTGGAGGATATACTAAAAGAACAATATTCTGTAGTAAAAGTCTATAAAAATACAGAAGATAAATCAATAGTTTTGCTTCGCCATAATCAGCTGAAAAGAGATTTGCTCTGTCGCAAGTTCAAGGGATCGGGCGAGGCTTATGAAATTCTGAGGAGTATCCGCTTTTCAGCTCTGCCCGAAGTTTATGAGGTATCAAAGAGTGAAAAGGGAATAATCGTATTGGAAGAGTTTATAAGAGGCGCAACTGTTGCGGATATTCTCCTTAACGGGCTGTACAATGAGAGCGGAGTCAAAAAAATTGTGAGCGCGTTGTGTGATGCACTTGCGGTGATTCACTCTTACGGAGTAGTTCATCGTGATATAAAACCCGAAAATATAATGATAACCGATAATGGTACGGTAAAGCTCATTGATTATGATGCGGCGAGACTTTTCAAAAACGGTCAGTCCAAGGATACGAAAATTATTGGTACTGCCGGATATGCCGCACCTGAGCAGTTCGGTATTGCCCAGAGCGATGAACGTACGGATATTTTCGCAGTAGGTGTGCTTATGAATGTTATGCTCACAGGCGAGCATCCGTCCAAAAAACTGTATCAAGGAAAATTGTCGAAGATAATCGAAAAATGTATTCAGCTTGACCCTCAGAAGCGGTATCAGACAGCCGAAGAATTAAAAAAATCTCTGTAAAACAAAAAACCTATGCAATCAGCATAGTACAAAAATACCACCCTCAGTTAAAATAATTGAGGGTGGTTGTTTGTTTAATTATCGGACTTCTCCATATCATTAAGAGCGTATTCGCAACATTGAACAACTAATTGATTGAAAGAAATATTGTTTTGGTCGGCAATAGTCTGTAATCGGTTGATCAGTTCATCAGGCATACGAATAGTCTTATTTGATTTTTGTTGATTCTGTATTTCAAACATTCAATCACCTCGTACTATAAATTTTATTGCAATTTGCCATAAATTTATACAAGTAAATTTGCAAGTAATTATACCTTGCAGAACACAAACTAATGTGGTAATATGAAAGAAAAAGAAAAGAGGTCGATTTTATGAGTTTTTGTCAGAAATGCGGTAAGGAATTACCCGAGGGTGTAGCTTGCGATTGTGAAAACACACAGAGCCCCATAAACGAAAGCGTTTTCGTGACGTCGCCTGCAGACAATGACGATAATGATGGCGAATACCTTGATTTAACAAAGAAATGCATTTTAATAAATATAATTGCAATCGTTCTTTTTGTCGGAGGTGTAGCTTCACTTCTGCTTATAAATGAATGGGTAGCAGCAATTATATTCTTTATTGCTGAGGTTTTGGCGCTCGTACCCAATGCCAAGCTACAGAAGCTCTGTAAAACAAAAAATCCCACAGCAGATAAAAAGGCGCAGAGGTCGATAGTAAAAGAGACTATAAAGAGAATCAAAGCAAAGGACAAGAATTTCCGGTTCTCCTTTATTATAGCTATTATTTGTCTTATAAGTCTTGTAGCTTCATTTATCGTTCCGTCACCTCTTCTGAAGAACAAGCAGAATACAAATACTTATGATCCCGAAGAAACCACAACTGAGGTGGCAGAGCCTCTGTGCTACAGACCTACCATTGAAGAATTTATAGAAGACTTTGCTTATATGCACAAGGAGCTTCTTGTCAATGATGTAACATATCGTATTGAGCAAAATGAAGAGAGCGAAAACATCTTTGCTATATACATTTCCTCAGGTGGAATAGAATATATGACTATTAGCTGTAGTGTTATTAAGGGTGGCATTGTTAGTGTTCTCTCTAATGTGTCAAGCGAAGATACAATATGTGAAATATGGGGAACAAAAACATATGACGATGCAACAGAGTTTATAGGCTTTGCAGAAAATGTCCTTGTTACATACGTATTGCTTAATTACCAGAACCCCGAGGAATATCCCTGCGACACAGATGCCTTCGGTGATTTTGTTAAGCTGATGACAAGCGCTGTGAAAAGCGGAGAGGGCAACGCAATGTATCAGCATTGTGACAGAGAATATGAGCATTGCACAATTTCATTAGGTTATTCTGCAACAAACGGAAGCTATAACGGAAGCTGTAGACTTTCTATATACTGATGTAATATTTGGGGTGATTATATGAGTTCGATTAAATATCCTCATTGTGGTAAGGAAATACCCGAGGATTTAATTGCCGATGCGATTGAAAATGCACAGACCACAGAGTCAGTTGATGATGCTCCGGCTACAAACGAAATAGCTGTTGAAGAATGTGACGAAGGATCTTCTGCGACTAAGCAGGAGACACCCTTCGTTGTGCCGTTAATCAGCGATGCTCCGTCAGAGAGTGAAGCTGCCGACGAGTATGATGCTGATGATGCAGACGACGATGAAGAGTATCTCGATATAATTAAGGATTGTGCCATAATAAATGTTCTTGCTGTTCTTCTTTTTGTAGGTGGTATAGCTTCTCTTCTGCTTATAAACGAGTGGTTAGCGGCAGTAATGTTCCTTGTGGCAGAGATTTTTGCGCTGGTGCCAAATGAAAAGCTGATGAAGCTTTGCAAGGCGAAAAATCCGGGCGCAGATAAAAAGACTCAGAACACAATTGCAAAAGAAACCAGAAAGAGAATTAAGGCAAAGAACAATAATTTTAAGTTCTCATTTGTTATAGCATATGTTTGCCTTGCTTGCCTTATAGTATCATTTATTATCCCCGTACCACTTCTTGGATCAAACAACAATAGTTCGTATAATAACGATTACAGCAGTGACGATTATGAAGATGCAGCTGTGAACATCAATGTTCAAGGAGAAGCAGATATAAGTGATGAGCATTATGAAAAAGTAGAGGCAACCAGCTTTATTACCAGAAGTAATTTTGAGATGTATGAGGTAATAAAGCCGTATTGTAAACAAATAGGCTATGATGTTGATTCTTGGGTAGTTGATACAAACACCAACGAAGCGTTGGTGTTGTTCGGTCCTGATTACTCCGCCGGAGGTCAAATGGTAACGGTAACAGATTACATGTTTATTGTACAAATGAACAAAAAGTTTTTCGTTTCGGGTAAAGGGAATGAAGGCTTTTTCATCGTAACAGGAAGAGGAAGTGAAGAGGAATATATTTTTGGTTTTGTTGATGTTCTTTTGGCTGATTGCCCGGAAGAGCTTAAGTATACCGGTCAATATTTAAGAGATAACTACAATGACAATGTATACCATGGTACAGCAACATTTGAAAAAGAAGGTATTATATATCAGATTACATATTTGCCTGATACAAATGGATGGTTAATCACACTAAAATTAGCGGAGAATTAAGTGTAGCAACAAGTGTTTTGAATGACATATCACAAAATGTGACATGCTTTTCGTGTGGTTTCTTGCATTTTTGAGACCATGAATATATAATATCCTCAGGTGATATTATGAGCACGATTAAATGTCCTCATTGCGGTAAGGAGTTGCCGTCGGAGTCTGCCTTCTGTCCATATTGTATGGAGCAGATAAAGGAGCCCGTAGCGGTGAGCGTTCCGAAAGTGCAGAAAAGTAAAAGCACCCTTGTAGCGGTAGTTATTACCATAGCGATGCTCTTGTTGGTTGTGGTGCTTTTATTGTTGCGATTTTGCAGCAGCGAGGGAAAAAAGAATAAAATACCTGCCGAGACAGCATCGACAACGCAAAGCTCGTTTGCTACGGACGGCTCCTCAACAACAGAAGCACCACTCGGTATTACGGATGTCGAGCCCTTAGTAAATATCGATCCGAGTGAGCACAGCGGGGACGGAGCAACTACCTCCCAATCGGATAAGCCCGATACGACGGAAGGACCGATAGAGCCAGAACCCTCGACGGACAGAGTATCTCCGCAGGGAGGTGGCAATACTACCTCACAGCCACCGGAGAGCGTATGCAACCATAGCTGGGTTGCCCTGAAAGAGACCGTTCACTATGATGAGGTGGGCCATTTTGAAGAGGTAGAGAGATCCCGCCCCATAACGATGTACAGGTGTCCTATGTGTTACAAGAATCATTACTCGTTGAATCTGTATTATACTCATTTCGATACTATCCACGTACCGTCGTACCCGGGAGATCCCATAGGAATGTTCCGCGATCAATATACTACGAATATCGAATATGAGAATTATACAGAGGAGATATGGGTAGTTGACCGTGAGGCATACGACGAAGAAGTGCTTACGGGTTATAAATGCTCAAAATGCGGGAAATTGAGATGAAAATGAACCGGTTTTACGGAACACTCCGTAAAACCGGTTTTTGTGTTATAATACCGCTCCGTTTTCAAGAAGCTTTTTTTGGAGTTCACCTATATTGACGGTATGGGCATTTTCGCCCGATTTGAAGGCCAATGCGGATGCGGTTCCTGCCGCCTGACCGAGGCAGCAGCATATAGGCATTATTCTTACCGAGGCCTGTGCTTCGTGGGTTGCGGAAAGGCAACGCCCCGCC
>JAZNTG010000048.1:0-12975 GCA_045591645.1 Acutalibacteraceae bacterium
TAAGCTCTGCCGACATAAGCGCCTCCAGCAAGACGTTCGGAAACGGAGTGTACCCTCTACCTGTTAGCATTTGAGTCTACCTCCGACATTGATGCCACAGCGCAGTTTAGCATCCGTTGTACGTGGCGCGCAGAATAGCACATACTCTCCCCTATCTGCTCGAGCGTTTCACCGTTTATGTACTTTCGGCACAGCAGTTCTCTGTGATCGGAATTTTTTACAGCAGATATTTTAAGACTTATATCCTCAGCCGTTGATGTGATATTAGAAAGCAGCGGCTCTAAAAATGACTTGTCCTGAGGAAAAGTTTCGATCTCCCGAATAAGCTTTTTAGCCCGAAGCATAAGCTTCTGATAGCCTGCCAGATAGTTTTTCATCTCATTTACAGTCATACAGGTGTCCGCCCTCCTTCAGTGTAAAATATTTGCCGTAGGAATAATTTGTTTTGTGCATGCGGTTGTATTCATCCACCTCTTTTATAGCGCGGTTGACATCAAAATTTTTGATGAGCTGCTGCTTCTTTTTTTCCGCTTCCTTCATAGCATTGCCTACCCTGCGGCAAGAATCGTTACAGTATTCCTCACCGTCTGTGGTGGGTGCTCCACAGCAGCCGCAATAGCACTCTCGATACGACTTATAGCTTTGGCTCTTGCAAAAGGGGCATCGCTTTATCCTCTCATAGGGAGGTGAATTAAGGTCGTGCTTCTCAAACACCACCTCAACGAATCTGAAGCTTTTTTCACAGTCCTGACAACGGTACATACTTTTGTCCTCCTTAAAGAATTTGTTGACATTTACGGAATTATGTAATATAATGCAGACAAACGTCGAATTAATTACGTGTTTCAGTAACCGTGTGTTGATTATATTATGGATTTACGTAACTGTCAAGGACATTTTTTACTGATTTCAGTATATGTACAATTGTTTGGACAAGTATAAATTTTTTTAAGTTTTCTTTCGACATATTTCTACTTTATTTTTAATTTTAAAGAGCTTCATTTTTGCCACACTGCGACATAAAGCGTACACTGAATTATTTATAATAAAAATAATATTATAAGCGAGGGAGTTATTATGAACGAAGTATATGAGAGAATTGAGGCACTATGCAAAAACCGAAGTATGAATATAACCGAGATGTGCAAAACCTGCTCCATCCCGAGAGCGTCATTGACCGACTTTAAGATGGGGCGCAACAAAACACTTTCTGCCGCGACACTCAAAAAAATTGCAGAGTATTTTTCCTGCAGCGTTGAATATCTTTTGTCGGGCACACTTATAACACCCGATAATCAAAGCCTTAAAATAGGGCTTTTCGGCGGTCTTGAGGGCGTCACCGATGAAATGGTAGACGAGGTCAAGAAGTACGCCGCATTTATAATGGAGCGTGAAAATGGAAACAAGCAGACTCTATAAAATAGCGGATGGGGCGGGTATCCGCATAGATTTTACCGATCTTCCCCATACAAAAGCATTCTGTATATGTGTCGGTGATAAAAAATATATCGCCATAGATAAGGCTGTCCGTTCAGGCTCAGCAGAGGAGCGTGTCGTGCTGGCGCACGAGCTCGGACATCTTTCTACAGACAGCCTTTACGAGCTTGGCTCTCCCCTTTTATACCGCAGACGCTTTGAGCGCAAGGCTGACGGTTGGGCAATAAAGACCCTTATTCCCCTATCTCGGCTCCGTAGTGCAGTAAAGCAGGGATATGAGTCTATCCCCTCTCTTGCCGAACATTTTTCAGTTACCGAAGATTTTATGCAAAAGGCATTAAAATTCTACACTGAACGCTGATCACTGTTTTTGTTATTTTTTTCACAAAACCTATTGCATTCGAAAAATAAATATAATATAATAGATTCATATATCGGGAGGGCGGACCCCTCCCCTACAAAATTGGAGGAAATCAATTATGTACGACAGAATTTATAATTTTTCCGCAGGCCCTTCTATGCTGCCTGTATCGGTTCTTGAGCAGGCACGCGACGATATGATGAACTATAAGGGCTCGGGTATGAGCGTTATGGAAATGAGCCACCGCTCCAAGGTTTATGACGCTATCATCAAAGAGGCTGAGGCTCTTCTTCGTGAGGTTATGAACATACCCGATAATTACAAGGTAATGTTTTTACAGGGCGGCGCTTCAATGCAGTTTGCCAACGTCTGCATGAACCTTATGAAGACAGGTAAGGCTGACTACATAGTTACAGGTCAGTTCTCGGGCAAGGCTTACAAGGAAGCTCAGAAATTCGGTGACGCTCACCTTGCAGCTACTACCAAGGAAGAGAATTTCACAAGAATCCCCGAGCAGAGCGAGCTTGATCTTCGTGCGGACGCCGACTATGTTCACATCTGCTTTAACAACACTATTTTCGGTACAAAGTGGGGCTATATTCCCGAGACCGGAGACGTTCCGCTTGTAGCTGATATGTCTTCCTGCATTCTCTCCGAGCCCGTTGACGTATCAAAGTTCGGTCTTATCTATGCAGGCGCACAGAAGAACGTTGCTCCCGCAGGTCTTACCATCGTAATTGCCCGTGAGGATTTACTCCGCGAGGACCTCGAAAAGTTCGTTCCCACAATGTGCAACTATGCTACAATGGCAGAAAACGAGTCTATGTACAACACTCCCCCCTGCTATCCCATTTACGTTTGTGGACTTGTTCTTCAGTGGATCAAGGAGCTCGGCGGACTTGAAGCAATGAAGGAGATCAACGAGAAGAAAGCAAAGATGCTTTATGACTGCCTCGCTGAATCCAAGCTCTTCTCTAACCCTGTAAAGGAAGGCAGCCGTTCTATGATGAATGTCACCTTCCGCGCAGAGGATGAAGAAATAAATGCCAAGTTTGTAAAAGAGGCTGCTGCTGCAGGCTTTGCAAACATCAAGGGTCACCGTTCTGACGGCGGTATGCGCGCATCTATCTACAACGCAATGCCGACCGAAGGCGTTGCCGCCCTTTGCGAATTTATTAAGAAATTTGAAAGCGAAAACGCATAAAAAAACGCACCCGAAAGGGTGCTTTTTTAATTCAAAATTCAGAATGCAGAATGCAGAATTAATGTGTTGCCTTACGGCAACAATTATAACTACGATACGACAACAAAAAGATTTACCTCGTATCGTAATTAAATCGTGGCGAAGCCACACCGAAATTCTGCATTCTGAACTCTGCATTCTGCATTTATTTAAAAAAGACCCTTTCGGGTCTTTTTTAATACTCTTCAACTTGTGAAAATTCTTTCAGTACAAGGCTTGGATTTTTATCGAGTGCCCAGTTGATTTCATACTCGGCGGTGAAGAGAAGAAGGCTTCTTCCCTTTACGTCCTCGACAAGCTTTGTCGACTGCATTAAATTAAGGTCGCGAAGCTCGGAGCCGTCAGAGGTTTCGGCAAAGCGAACAAGTGAAAGAGGTGTATCAATACGGTTGTATTTTACGCCATACTCCGACTCCATTCTGGACTCTAATACCTCAAGCTGAAGCTGACCTACAACGCCGACATAAACGCGCTCCATACCGCTACCCGGTAAAAAGAACATCTGAATTGCACCCTCCTGTGCTATCTGACGGATGCCCTTGTCGAACTGCTTTCTTTTCAGAGAGTCTATCTGCTCAACGATAGAGAAGATTTCGGGCGCAAAGGTCGGAATGCCTGCATACTCTACCTTCATTCCCTTCTCGCATATCGTATCGCCTATCGAGAAGATACCCGGGTCGAAAACACCGATGATATCGCCCGCATAGGCGGTGTCGATGACGGCTCTGTCCTGCGCCATCATCTGCTGAGGACGGGAAAGCTTTATCGCCTTTTTGCCCTGAATGTGGAAATATTCCTGTGCTCTGTCGAACTTGCCCGAGCAGATGCGCATAAAGGCAATTCTGTCGCGGTGAGCCTTGTTCATATTCGCCTGAATTTTAAAAACAAATGCCGAAAAACGCTCATCGGTGGGTTCAATCATCTCATCGCCTGACTTATGAGCGAGGGGCTCGGTAGTCATTTTAAGAAAGTTCTCAAGAAAGGGCTCAACACCGAAATTGTTAAGAGCAGAGCCGAAAAACACGGGAGAAAGCTCTCCGCAGCGTACCTTTTCGAGGTCAAACTCATAGCCTGCGCCGTCTACCAGCTCTATCTCATCGCAAAGGTCGCGTCTTGCATACTCCCCGATAAGGCTGTCAAGCTTTTCGGTATCGTTAATATCACATTCGATAGCTTCTATTCTGCTTCCGCCTGCGTGAGAGTCCTCAAAAGTGAGAATTCTCTGCTTTTCACGGTCGAAAACACCCTTGAAATTAACTCCGCAGCCGATAGGCCAGTTCATAGGATAGGTGCCGATGCCAAACTCCTTTTCAAGCTCATCGAGTAGCTCGAATGAGTCCCTTGCCTCGCGGTCCATCTTATTAATAAAGGTAAAAATCGGGATATGACGCATTGCGCAGACCTTGAAAAGCTTTCTGGTCTGCGGCTCGATACCCTTTGCCGCATCGATTACCATAACAACGCTGTCGGCGGCGGTGAGTGTACGGTAGGTGTCTTCTGAGAAGTCCTGATGTCCCGGTGTATCAAGAATGTTTATACAGTAGCCGTCATAATCGAACTGCATTACCGAAGAGGTAATCGAAATACCCCTTTTTTTCTCAATATCCATCGAGTCGGAAACGGCGTGCTTGTCGTTCTGCTTTCCCTTAACCGAGCCCGCCGACTGAATCGCTCTGCCGTAAAGCAGAAGCTTTTCGGTAAGGGTCGTCTTACCGGCGTCAGGGTGCGAAATTATCGCAAAGGTACGACGACGGGAAATTTCATTTTGTATAGTTGACATTAAATAATTACCTCCGGTAATTTTGAATGCAGAATTCAGAATTCATAATGCAGAATTTCGGTGTGGCTTCGCCACGAATGTAACTACGATACGAGGTAAATATAATTGTTCTCGTATCGTAATTATTTTGTCCGAAGGACACATTAATTCTGCATTCAGCATTTTGCATTCTGCACTTTAAAAAAGACCTCTTTCGAGGTCTTTTTAATTATTTTCTAAATCCCTGACGGCGGCGGGGTTTTCTTTCCCTTTCGTCATCTGCGCCGTCATCTTCTATGGTTGCGCCCTCGATCTCAACAAGAGCATCGCGGCGAGAAAGATTAATTCTGCCCTGATCGTCAATCTCGGTAACCTTAACGATAACCTCGTCACCAACATTTACAACGTCCTCAACCTTTTCGGTACGACGAACGTCGAGCTTGGAGATATGAACGAGTCCCTCTTTGCCGGGGGCTATCTCTACGAATGCACCGAAGGTCATAAGACGGGTAACGCGACCACGGTAGATAGCTCCAACCTCGGGGTCGTTAGCTATGGTCTCAACGATCATAAGAGCGCGCTTAGCGTTATCGGCATTAACAGCGGTGATGAATACCTTACCGTCATCGTCGATGTCGATCTTACACTCGCAGTCAGCCTGAATCTTCTGAATAACCTTTCCGCCCGAACCGATAACCTCGCGGATCTTCTCGGGGTCGATCTTGGTCTGGATCATCTTGGGAGCAAACTCAGAAACCTCACTTCTCGGCTCTGCGATAGCCTTAAGCATAACCTCATCAAGGATGTAGTTGCGAGCGGTGTGGGTCTTAGCGAGTGCTTCCTTAATGATTTCGGGGGTAAGTCCGTGAACCTTAAGGTCCATCTGTATAGCGGTGATACCCTCTTTGGTACCTGCTACCTTGAAGTCCATATCGCCGTGGAAGTCCTCAAGACCCTGAATGTCAACCATTGTCATCCAGCGGTCACCCTCTGTGATAAGACCGCAGGAGATACCTGCAACAGGAGCTTTAATCGGAACGCCTGCATCCATAAGAGCAAGGGTAGAGCCGCAGATAGAGCCCTGAGAGGTAGAGCCGTTTGAAGAGAGTATCTCAGAAACGAGGCGGATGGTATAGGGGAACTCCTCAACGCTCGGGATTACGGGGAGTAAAGCGCGCTCTGCGAGTGCACCGTGGCCGATCTCGCGGCGTCCGGGACCACGGGAAGGCTTAGTCTCGCCAACCCAGTAGGAAGCCATATTGTAGTGGTGGATATATCTCTTTTCGGTCTCGTTGTCGATACCGTCAAGAAGCTGACTGTCACGGATAGAGCCGAGAGTTGCGATGGTGAGTACCTGTGTCTGTCCGCGTGCGAAAAGGCCCGAACCGTGAACTCTTGGGAGAAGTCCTACTTCACTGTGGAGAGGACGGATGTCATTGATGCCTCTGCCGTCAACACGCTTGCCCTCATCTAAAAGCCAGCGACGAACAACAAACTTCTGAAGCTTGTACAGACAGTCGTCGATCTTCATCTCCTGCTCAGGATATATCTCATCGAACTTCTCATGTACCTTGTCGTAAACGGGAAGCATTCTCTCATCTCTTACGTTCTTATCGTCGGTGTCAAGAGCAAACTTAACATCGTCGATAGCGAACTCCTTGATAGCCTCGAACATCTCAGTATCAGGGTTTGAGGACTCAAAGGTGAACTTTTCTTTACCGATCTCAGCTACGATAGAATTGATGAAGGAAACTATCTTCTGGTTTTCCTCATGACCCTTCATAATAGCGTCGAACATTGTGTCGTCAGGGATCTCCTTTGCGCCTGCCTCAATCATAGCAACGAGGTCAGCAGTAGAAGCAACGGTGAGCTGAAGCTCATTCTTCTCAGCTTGAGCTGCGGTGGGGTTAAGGACGATTTCGCCGTCAACATAACCTACAGAGATACCCGAAATGGGTCCTTCCCACGGAATATCCGAAATAGAAAGAGCGATAGATGCACCGATCATAGCGGTGATCTCAGGTGAGCAGTCGGGATCTACCGACATAACGGTGCAGACGAGCGATACGTCGTTTCTCATATCCTTCGGGAAGAGAGGACGAACGGGTCTGTCGATAACGCGGGATGCGAGGATTGCCTTGTCGGTCGGCTTGCCCTCACGGCGAGTGAAGGAGCCGGGGATGCGGCCTACGGAATAAAGCTTTTCCTCAAAGTCAACTGACAGGGGCAGAAAATCAATTCCGTCGCGAGGCTTTGCAGACGCGGTAGCCGCGCAGAAAACCGAGGTCTCACCATAACGGATAAGGCAGGAACCATTTGCTAAAAGACCCATCTTGCCTGTTTCGACCTTTAAGGGTCTGCCCGCAAATTCAGTTTCAAAAACTCTGAAATTTTCGTACATATTTTTTACCTCCATTATTTTTTACAGAGGACAGAAAGCGTTAAATCCAACCTCAAGAAAGCCTTTGAGGCTCGATTTACCGCTTCACTTCTCCTCTGCTTTTTGATTTTTAAAAACACAGACAGACCGTATATAAATACACGGTCTGTCATATTTCCATAATTACTTACGGATGCCGAGACGCTTGATGATAGCACGGTAACGCTCGATATCTACCTTGGTAAGATAAGCGAGAAGGTTACGTCTGTGACCAACCATCTTAAGAAGTCCTCTTCTGGAATGATGGTCATTCTTGTGAACCTTAAGGTGCTCGGTCAGCTCGTTGATACGGAAGGTCAAAAGAGCGATCTGCACCTCGGGAGAACCGGTGTCACCCTCGTGAAGAGCATACTCAGCAATGATAGCTGTCTTCTGTTCGTTTGTCATTTGTTTCACCTCATTTTAATATTTTGTCCGCCGATAAACAAAGCAAAAGGTCAGGTGATTCCGCATTAAAGCGGCAGTCGCCCAAAGCCTTGTAAACGGTAGCCGAATCATTATAACACAAGCACGAGAAAAAGTAAAGTGTTTTTTATACCGAAACAGTATTATCTTTTTCTTCATATTCCAATGTAACTTCGTGCTTCTTACTATTGGGTGCAAAGCTGCGGCGCCCGATATAATAATATGTGCCGTAAAACAAGGTAATATACACAATAAAAAGCGCTACCACACAAAGAGGATAAAGAAGAGCATTTCCCGAGACTGCGTTATAGAGTATATCATATGGTGTACCGTCTCCGCGCATCAGGAACATATAGTTATAATCAAGAATCACATTCGCAATATACGCCGCGATACAAAAACCGATTATTATTGAAAAAGTAACGCCTATATTTTTCCTCTTCATCGAAAGCATTCCGCTTATCATTATGTACAGAGCCGCAAAGCCCGAAATTGAGTGGGTAACGCCCGAAACGACATTGTCGAAACTGATAACGGGATAGCAAGCGTAATTCTGTCCTGCACAATAAGTGCCCATAAAAGCACCAAGCAGTCCAAAAATCGCAACAAAATCAAGCGCGGCTTCACGGAGTCGCCCCTTTGAGAAAGCGCTAAGCGGTATTGTTATAAGTTGGATGCTACACATAAAAAGCGGAAGTTCATAAAGCCAGCGCATCGGGTCTTTGCTTATTATGCACATCATAACGATTTTGAAAATCTCTACCGCATCAATAAAAATTGCCGCAAATATAAGGACACGGTTTTTGATCTTCATATCCTTATAGCGATTTTTACGCCCAAATATTATTGCAAGCGCAATCATTACAACCATTAACGAGGTTACAAAGGTAAGGTGCTGCCAGGAAAAGTATCCCTCAGGCACCCTTTCGTAGCCACCAAAACCAAAAAACTCTTTCACAAAAATCCCCCAATTTCAATATAAATAATGCGAATGGCGAGATATATCGACTGCTCAATATGTTAATTTGAACTATAAAAACCTCTTAATATAAATATTAAATCTTATTGAAGACGATGTCAATATAAAAGATTTACCCTATATACAAAATTTTCTAATGGATTTTTTCATATTTTTATAAATTTTACATTTACATTTAGATCATTTCTTGGTATACTATTTGGGTAAAATTTTTTTGGTGGAAGCTTTCCGCCTCAAGGAGTGTTAAAAATGAGCCGTTTATATGGCACAGTTTCACGCGGTGTTCGCGCACCTATCATCCGCCAGGGAGACGATCTTGCTAAAATCGTTACAGAGTCTGTTTTAGACGCTGCTGCTTCTGAAAATGTCGAGATCCGCGACCGTGACATTGTCGCAATGACCGAGGCTATCGTAGCGCGTGCACAGGGCAACTACGCGTCGGTTGACGATATCGCCGCCGATGTTAAAACAAAGTTTGGCACAGAAACCGTAGGTGTTATTTTCCCCATACTTTCCCGTAACCGTTTCGCTATTTGTCTTCGCGGTATCGCTAAGGGAGCAAAAAAAATTGTTTTAATGCTCTCCTACCCCTCCGATGAGGTTGGAAATCATCTTATATCTCTTGACGCTATGGACGAAAAGGGTGTTGATCCTTACAAGGATGTTCTCTCCCTTGAAAAGTACCGTGAGCTTTTCGGTTATGAAAAGCACCGCTTTACAGGTGTTGATTATGTTGAATATTATGAAAGCCTTATCCGCGAGAGCGGCGCCGAGGCTGAGATAATCTTTGCAAACGACCCGAGAGCTATCCTCCCCTATACTAAAAATGTCCTTTATTGTGATATTCATACAAGAAAGCGTACCAGAAGACTGCTTGAAAAGGCAGGCGCTGAAAAGCTTTTCGGTATAGATGAGATAATGAGCGCTTCCATAAACGGCAGCGGATATAATGAGAGCTACGGTCTGCTCGGCTCTAACAAGGCTACCGAGGACACTGTAAAGCTCTTCCCACGTGACTGTCAGCCGCTGGTAGAAGACATCCAGAAGAAGCTGTTTGAGGCTACAGGAAAAACGGTTGAGGTTATGGTCTACGGTGACGGAGCCTTCAAGGATCCCGTCGGAAAGATATGGCAGCTTGCTGACCCCGTTGTTTCCCCCGCATATACAAGCGGTCTTGAGGGTACTCCGAACGAGCTTAAGCTGAAATATCTTGCTGATAACGATTTTGCTGACCTTTCGGGCGAGGCACTCAAAGAAGCTATCAAGGAGCGCATCACAGAAAAGGATGCCGACCTCTTTGGAAAGATGGCTTCAGAGGGCACAACCCCCCGTCAGCTTACCGACCTTATTGGTTCGCTCTGCGATCTGACAAGCGGCTCAGGCGACAAGGGCACCCCGATAGTATTTATTCAGGGTTATTTCGATAACTATACTAATGACTAACAAAAAGCACCCATATGGGTGCTTTTTTACGGTTCAAAATCTTCAAATATCACTGCGTAGCCTTCGGCTTCGGCGGTTTTTATATCCTCTTCGCTCTTTATAGTCCAGGCAAAGCCCTTCATATTCCAGAAGCTACGTGACAAAAGGTTGGAGATGAATTTTCTGTCGGCAAACTTAAACGCTACAAAGTCAGGCTGAGATGCTATGTTGAAGCTGAGCAGTGAGAGTATCAGACGAAGCGGGAAAATAAGATTTTCACTATTTTTTAAAAAGTTCTGTGAAAGCTGACCGCGGAATACATCGGGTCGATTCTTTTTAAACCACAGCACGCATCTCGGGTCAAAGGATTCAATACACCAGTCGCCCTTGTAGCCGTTCAGCTCATACCACAGAGCCGAGCAGAGCGGCTTTACATTCCCTGCGGCTTTCAGCTCTATAAGCAGAGGAACCTTGCCGTCTACCGTCTCTAACACCTCTTTAAAGGTGGGTATTTTTTGGTCAGTACCCTCAAGACGGTAGTTATCAAGGTCGGCACTTGTCAGCTTTTCTATTCTGACATCCTCGCCCGCCGTCCTTTTAAGACTTGAGTCGTGAATGACTGCCAGTCTGCCGTCGTTCATAAGATGAACGTCAAGCTCTATACCGTAGCCCTTATCCACTGCCGCGCTAAAAGCGGCAAGGCTGTTTTCGGGGCGGTCGCCGCCGTGCAGACCGCGGTGGGCATAACGTGCTTTCATAAACTTATCGGCATCGGGGTTTTTCTCCCTACCCGCAATGCAGGCAACAAGAAAGACCGCAAGCAATAATATAAAACCTACTATCAAGGAAACAATCAACATAATTTAATCCTCTACATCGAAGGCTTCAAGGCCTTTTTTTGTTTCTATCTTAGTATCGCCGTGCTTTACAAATGACATTGTTATAAAGGCAAGGAACACAAACACAGCTGAATACAGGAAAAGAACCTTGTAGCTGATATTTTCAAGCAGATAACCCGCAATTATAGGGGTAACTATCTGTGCTGACATTGAAAAGGTATAATAAAGTCCCGTAAACTTTCCAACATCACTTCCCTTACACATCTCGACCACCATAGGCAGACTGTTTACATTGATTGCCGCCCAGGCAAGTCCTACAAGGGCAAAGATGGCAAAGAGCAGATAGCTGAAGGAGTTAAAGAAAAGCGTATAGACAAAGCCTGCGGCAAAGCAGGAGCCGAGAAGTATTACACCGAACATAATGGTCTTCTTTCTGCCTAGCCTTGAGGCTACTGTGCCGACAGGGATATAGCTTATGATAGCGCCCGCGGTCGCAACAGTGAGGCACATAGAAGCGTCGCCGATATCCATATTCCAGACCTCTTTGGCATAGGTGGTAAACCAGGTAGTAATGCCGTTATAGCCGATAAACCATAGAGCTATGGAAACAAGCAGAAAGCCAAGGCTTCGTTTAACCGCTTTGGGCATTACCTCACCCTTATCCTCGGTGACCTCGGAGAGGTTTTCCTCGGGGTGTGCGGCTTCATACTCTGCCTGCTCGGCTACGAGCTTCGGCTCATTTACAAAGAACATTATTATAAACAGGGCAAAAAGCATAACACCGCCGACGATAATAAAGAGGGGCAGGTAATCTATATGCCCGAGTCCCGCTGTCTTAGAAGAGGAATAAAGCACGCTTGTGACAATAAGATAAAGCACACCGCCAACAGCGCCCATAAGGTTTATAACAGCATTTCCCTTACTGCGAAGCGGCTTTGGTGTAACATCGGGCATAAGCGCTACGGCAGGGCTTCGATAGGTGCCCATAGAGATAAGCACAAGAGCCAGAAGCACGATAAATACAAGTATTTTCCAGTCGGCAGGGGCGGCAAAATAGCTGTTATCAAGGATAGGAAGACCCATCATCAAGGCTACCGCGGCAAGAGTACCAAAAAGAATGAAGGGACGGCGTCTGCCGAGCCTTGAATTGCATTTATCCGACAATCCGCCGAACAAGGGCAGTAAGAAGAGGGCGAGCACATTGTCCGCCGCCATAATATATCCCGATACCGATTCGGGGATGTTGAAGGTTTCAATAAGGATCTTCGGCACAAGTCCGTCATACATCTGCCAGAAGGCACATATTGACAGAAATGCAAATCCGACTAAAACGGTGCGTTTGGTGTTAAGCTTCATAAACGCTCTCCTAACATAATTTATACTTTGATTATACATTCTTTCCCATAATTTGTCTACAAATAAAATTATTGTACCATATCGGGTTATAATATACAAAAAAAACGAAGAGAACCAACCCTTTGGGTCGATTCTCTTCTATTTGGTGGACGCTAAGGGACTCGACTCGCGCACTGCGGTGCTTGGTCGTTCGCGGCTCTGACAGTCCACCGGACTGTCATTCACTACCGCTCCTACTTCGAGCCCCTTTATATCTGCAAAAATAAAAAAGAGCCGCAGCCTTACGGTACGGCACTTTTTCATTTGGTGGACGCTAAGGGACTCGAACCCATGACCGCCCGCACGTCAAGCGGGTGCTCTACCAGCTGAGCTAAACGTCCGAATTTTATCGGCAAGTGGTATGATAACATATAATATAACAAAAATCAACCCTTTTATTAATTTGTTCTTGATTTTTTTAAATGTTTACACTATAATACATATATTCGCCGGTGTGTTGGAATTGGCAGACGAGGCGGACTCAAAATCCGTTGGTAGCGATACCGTGCGGGTTCGACCCCCGCCACCGGCACCAGAAAATAACTCGCATTTGTCGTAGACAAATGCGAGTTATTTTATTTCACATTGCGATAGCAATATTTCATTGAATATGCTATAATCAATTAAACAATTGTTTTTGCAGAGGTGTTGAAAATTAACAGACCATATATTATCTGCCATATGACAATGTCTAT
>JAZNTG010000049.1:0-25155 GCA_045591645.1 Acutalibacteraceae bacterium
AGAGCTTTTTTTCATAATAAAGCCTCCAAAATAAAAAATACCTGTAAGGAGCGGAAATGTTTTCCATACCTTACAGGTGTGATTATAGCGTCATAATTATCGTTTGTCAATAATTATTTATCGATTTTAACTATTTGTAACCATTATGCAATTTCAATCCTTACTTTTTGCGCTTCCCTTTACGCGGTATATCAATATCGAGACCGTCAAGTATTTCACCCTCGGATAAAACGAAGATAACCACAACAGTTAGGATTATGAAAGAGCCGAAACTGCCGAAAGATATATCGCGGAGCACAGAACGCTCATCGTGACCGAGAGTGATACCGAACACACAAAGATAAAACAGAGATATAATAAGACAGAATAAACCAAAGCTGAAATAAGCGGGACCTTTCATTATCCAAAGAACAACCAAGGCTGCTATAAGCAGGCAATTAATAATTACTGCTGTAGTAACGGTAAATCTTTTTGTCTTGCTGAAAATCTGTAAAAGCAGATATACCAAAAGCAGTATACCAGCGGCGGGCACAGCAGGTATCAAAGCCTCGACAAAAGGTAGAGGAATATCCGACTGCAAATACAGTGCCGATGCCGAAAAACCGTTTCCTACCGAGTTGAGCACGAAACTGAAAAGATATCCCGCGCGGTTTTTCTTGCCTGTTATATGACAGGGAACGGCAGCCAACATTAGAAAAATTCCGATTATAAGCCCGTACCACTTGGCGCAGATAAGGGTTGCCGAAAAGGTAGTAACAATAAAAGCCGCAATAGCAATTATTGAAAACATAAAAACTATAACGGCTTTACATTTGGTGTTTAAAAATTGCAAAAGGGCCATAACATTTACCTCAAAAGCATTTTTTCGAGCCTGCTCATCATTTCTCTTGTCGGTGTGTCAAACTCGGCAAAGGGGAATTTCAGTTCCATATTATCATACTTTGTCTGACATATTTTTTTAAAGGGAAGAAGCTCGATCTTATCTACGCAGGAATGGGCTTTTTTTATATCGGAAAGAGCCTTGATATTTTCTTCATTATCATTAAGAGAGGGAATGATCACCTGACGGAGAGTAGTAGGGATATTCTTCTCGTTAAGATAGGATAGAAAATGGAGCACCCTTGCAAGATCACAGCCGACATAAGAACGGTAACCGTCCTCGGTCGTGTATTTGATATCAAGCAGAACTCTGTCGGTAACGTCGAGAAGCTCTCTTACCGAATCGTTTATTATACTGCCCGAAGTATCAAGACAGGTATTTATATCGTTTTTATGGCAAAGGGTAAATACTTCTTTTGCAAAATCCGACTGAAGAAGCGGCTCACCGCCTGAAAGGGTGATGCCGCCTTCTTCGCCGAAATATTCTTTAAATCTTATTGCTTTGCTAACGACCTCTTCGGCAGTATATTCACTACCGCCGGAAATATCCCACGTATCGGGGTTGTGGCAACAGCCGCAGCGCAGATTACAGCCTTGAAAAAAGACTACAAACCGAACACCCGGACCGTCCAAGGTTCCGAGGCTCTGAAAAGAGTGGATGCGTCCCGTCATATTATAATGCCTCGTGGAAGGTACGGCTGATAACTTCCTTCTGCTGCTCGCGTGAGAGCTTCGAGAAGTTGACCGCATAGCCCGAAACGCGGATGGTAAGATTGGGATACTTTTCGGGATTCTCGTAAGCATCCATAAGAGTCTCGCGGTTAAGGACGTTTATATTGATGTGGTGAGCCTTCTTAGCAAAGTAGCCGTCGAGGATAGCAACAAGGTTGTCAATGCGTTCCTCATCGCTTCTGCCGAGTGCTTCGGGAGTGATGGAGAAGGTGTTTGAAATACCATCGCGGCAGTCATCGTAACTGAGCTTTGCAACACTGTTAAGGCTTGCCAGAGCACCGTTTTCCTCGCGGTTGTGCATCGGGTTAGCGCCCGGAGCAAAGGGGGCGTAAGCCTCTCTGCCATCGGGGGTAGCGCCCGTGTTCTTTCCGTACATTACGTTAGAGGTAATGGTCAGAACCGAAAGGGTGTGGATAGCATCGCGATAGGTTTTCGTCTTGCGAAGCTCGGTAATCATCTTGTGAGTTATTTCCTTAGCAATAAGGTCAACACGGTCATCATCGTTACCGAATTTCGGGAACTCGCCGACAGTCTCAAAATCTACGATAAATCCGTCTTCATTCTTAACGGGGTGAACATTTGCAAACTTGATAGCACTGAGCGAGTCGGCGACTACAGACAGACCTGCTATACCGAAAGCCATAAGACGCTCTACATTAGTGTCGTGGAGAGCCATCTGAATCTTCTCGTAAGCGTACTTATCGTGCATATAGTGGATGATGTTCATTGTGTTTACATAGAGATGGCTTAGCCATTCAATATAAATATCAAAACGTTTTATAAGCTCTTCGTAGTCAAGCTTTTCTGCATCCATAACCTCCATCTGCGGACCGATGTGCATACCGCTTGTTGTGTCATATCCGCCGTTAATGGCGATAAGAAGAAGCTTTGCAAGGTTGCAACGGGCACCGAAGAACTGCATTTGGTGGCCTATCTTCATTGCCGAAACGCAGCAGGCGATAGCGTAATCATCGCCGTAAATGGGGCGCATAAGGTCGTCGTTTTCGTACTGAATAGAATCAGTATCCTTAGAAACTTTAGCGCAGAACTTCTTAAAGCCAACAGGAAGCTCGGTTGACCAGAGGACAGTCAGATTCGGCTCGGGAGAAGAACCGAGGGTATAAAGGGTGTTAAGAATTCTGAAACTGCTCTTTGTAACGAGAGTTCTTCCGTCCTCGCCCATACCACCTACGGCCTCGGTTATCCACATCGGGTCACCGCCGAAAAGCTCGTTATATTCGGGAGTACGAAGATGACGGGCAATACGGAGCTTGATAACAAAATCGTCCATAAGCTCCTGAGCTTCCTTTTCGGTAAGGACGCCGTTTTTAATATCGCGCTCGATATAAATATCAAAGAAGGTGGCAACGCGCCCAAGTGACATTGCGGCGCCGTTCTGCTCCTTTATAGCGGCAAGATAGGCAAAATAAGTCCACTGAATAGCCTCTTTAGCATTCTTTGCAGGCTCACTTATATCAAAGCCGTACATATTAGCCATTTCTTTGAGAAGTCCGAGATATTTTATCTGGCGGAAAAGCTCTTCGTTAAGGCGAATAGTATCAGAGCGGAAGTTTCCGCGAGAAAGGGCAGCCTTGTCCTTTTTCTTTTCCAGAACCAGTCTGTCCACACCGTAGAGAGCAACGCGGCGATAGTCGCCGATAATACGGCCTCTGCCGTAAGCGTCGGGAAGACCTGTTATAACGTGGCACTTTCTGGCGGCACGCATCTCATCGGTATAGGCTCTGAAAACGCCGTCGTTATGGGTGGTACGGTAACGGAATTCTTCCTCTATCTTATCGCTGAGCTTGTATCCGTAGGCTTCGCAAGCCTGACGTACCATTCTCATACCGCCAAAAGGATTAACACCGCGCTTTAACGGGCGGTTAGTCTGCGTACCAACAATAATTTCATTTTCTTTATCAATATAACCGGGCGAGTAGCTTGTAAGGGAAGATACCGTAGCTGTATCTATATCAAGTACGCCGCCGTACTGACGCTCTAATTTAAAAAGATGCTGAACCTTATCCATCAAAGCGTTTGTGCGCTCGGTTGCAGTTTCAAGAAAGGCATCATCTCCGGTATATTCGGAGTAGTTAGACTGTATAAAATCGCGTACATTGATCTCGTCCTGCCAGACCCCTTCTTTAAAACCTTTCCAATTTTCGTGCTTCATAGCTTTATATCTCCATATCTTTTTGATAAACTTTTAACATAAACAAATAAAAAGAGCAATCCAGCTTTACTACTGAATTGCCCAGACGGTCGGCTTGAATATTCCTTTACATTCCCTTGCGGTGCTCCGCAAATCCGTCAGTTATGTAAAGCTGTAAAAGCATGACAGACTTAATTACTGTCAGCTTTATAATTATACACAACATATATTGGTTTGTCAATCATAAAACGCACAAAATATTGGGGAATTTTATGTAAATTGTGTAAATATCGTCAAAATACAGTAATTGACAAAACCATTTAATGTGTTATACTTTATACTAACAAACATATGTTGAAGGTGATTTGTATGTATTTGATTAAAAAAGTTGCTTCTGCCATAACTGACATAAGCGATAAGGTGTGGGACATCGCCGAGGTTGCAAGGGTAGAGCTTGTAAATTGGAATGAATTTCCCTATAAACCGAATATGGAAGCCAGAATTCTTTACAGCGAGTTTGGTATTCACGTAAAGCTTTCTACCGATGATGACCCGCTGGTTGCGCGCTGTCGGGCGCAAAACAGCGAGGTTTGCGAGGACTCCTGTATGGAGTTTTTCTTCAGTCCCAATGCTGATGACCCCCAGTATTTTAATTTTGAGTTTAATGCCTTCGGTACGATGTATATGTCGGTAAGAAAATCACGCACGGATTTTTATCATCCCAAGGAGGATAAGAATTATTTCGGCGTGGTATCCGAGGTGGGACCCGATGAGTGGTCGGTTATGTTCACCGTACCGTTTGAGTTTATAGACCGTGAGCTTGGCGGACACACAAAGAAGATTCTTGGAAACCTGTATAAGTGCGGCGGCGATAATGAGCATTATGTGACCTATTATCCCGTAGGAACCGATCATCCGGATTTTCACAGACCGGAGTACTTTGGCGATTTCGAGCTCGAATAAATCGCTGAATTTGGCGCAGAACGATAAAAAGACACCCTCTCAGGTGTCTTTTTATCTTGCCGCCTTTTCTCGCTCGAAGTATCTGCATACATCTTCGCTCAAAGAATGCGACATCGGCATCCAAATTCAGCTGATTTATAAAGACCGCGGAAAATAAGCGCAGAACAAAAGCACGGCTATTTAAAGCTGTGCTTTTTAGTCCTTTTTCTGCCCTCGAATTTAGTGGCTTATTATACACCGTTTCGCAAGGCGAAACACCATAATTCAGCATTCTGCATTAACAAAAAAGACCGTCAGCCGACGGTCTTTTTTTGTTATATCCTCGCAACTCCCGTTTCTTTTGCCACCTTGACAACTGCTTGGGCGACTACCTTGGCTACTCTCTTATCGAGTGCGGGGGCAATTATGTTTTCCTCGGTTATTTCATCATCGGGAATGAGGGAGGCGAGGGCATAAGAGGTTGCTACCTTCATTTCTTCAGTGATTGCAGAGGCTCTGCAGTCAAGCGCGCCTCTGAAAATGCCGGGGAAGGCGAGAACGTTGTTTATCTGATTCGGGAAATCCGAGCGTCCTGTACCGACAACCCTTGCCCCTGCCGCCTTTGCCACATCGGGCATAATTTCGGGGGTGGGGTTTGCCATCGGGAAGAGGATGGAATCTGTCGCCATACTCTTTACCATTTCGGGAGTCACAAGATTCGGAGCCGAAACACCGATAAATACGTCTGCCCCTACCATAGCGTCGGCAAGGTTGCCGTGCTTTTTCTCAAGGTTTGTAACCTTGGATATCTCTTCCTGAGCGGGGTTGTTGTTCTCATCACCCTCACATATTATACCGAAGCGGTCGCAGAAGGTGAGATGCTTTACACCCATATTCATAAGGTGACGTCCTATCGCGATACCGGCAGAGCCTGCACCGTTGATGACTACCTTGACCTCACCGATATTCTTTTTAACAAGCTTTAAGGCGTTGATAAGAGCTGCCGCAACGACGATAGCGGTGCCGTGCTGGTCATCGTGGAATACGGGAATGTCGCATATCTCTTTGAGCTTTCTTTCTATCTCAAAGCAACGGGGCGCCGAAATATCCTCAAGGTTAATTCCGCCGAATGAGCCCGAAAGAAGATAAATGGTACGGACTATTTCATCAACGTCCTTACTCTTTATGCAAAGAGGAAAAGCGTCAACGTCGGCAAATTCTTTAAATAGAGCGCATTTGCCCTCCATAACAGGCATACCTGCCTCGGGCCCGATATCTCCAAGACCAAGCACGGCCGTGCCGTCGGTAATAACGGCAACGAGGTTGCTTCTTCTGGTAAGCTCATAAGACTTATTTATGTCCTTATTAATCTCTAAACAAGGCTCTGCAACACCGGGGGTGTAGGCGAGGGAAAGGTCCTGTCTGTCGTTTATGGGCGCGCGGGAGATGACCTCGATTTTGCCCTGCCATTCATAATGCTTTTTAAGTGATTCTTTGCGTATGTCCATTTTTAGTCCTCCCACGGGAACTTGTACTGTGTCAGACCAAGCTCGTTACGAACCTGAATGATTTCTTTTTGTACCGACTCATTTATCGGAACACCTGAGGCTCTCGCAATGCCTATTTCATATTCCTTTTCGCCTGCGGTGTAGATACGCTCGGCATCGGGCATCTTCTTTGAAGCGCGCATACTGCGGCAGATGTCTCCAGCCTTTTTGCGCGCGATATCCTCGCCCATAAAGTGGTCGGTGTCGATTGCGATAAACCAATGGCCGAGCCCGTAGGGACGGATGTTACCGTTTTCGTCCTTTCCGTCAAGGTCTTTTCCGTAAGCGCCGTCCTGAAGTATTGAGGAGAAGAACTCAACAGCGAGAGCAAAGCCGTAGCCCTTGTAGCCGCCAAGAGCCTCGCCTATACCACCAAGGGTGGTGAGCGCAGCGGTGCCGCCGCGAATCTTACGGAGAGCAACACCTGCGTCACCCTCTACGGCAGAGCCATCGTCTGCGATTATTGTTCCGGGGTGCACATCCTCGCCGATACGCTCGTAATACTCGACCTTTCCGTTTTGTGTGATAGAGGTAGCGCAGTCAAAGTTAAAGTCGAAAGCCTCATCGGTGGGAACACCTATCGTAAAGGGGTTTGTACCGAACATACCCTCAACACCGAAGGTCGGCGCAACCGAGGGACGTGCGTTTGTACCTGTCATTCCAATACAACCTGCCTTGGTCGCCATAGTTGTATAATAGCCTGCAATACCGTAGTGACAGGAGTTACGTACAACGACCATTCCCATACCGTACTCTTTAGCCTTTTTTATAGCCATAGTCATAGCAGTATGACCGATTACCTGACCCATACCGTGGTGACCGTCAATAACGGCGGTAGTGGGGGTCTCTTTCAGTATTTCGATTTCGGTTTTAGCCTGCTGGATACCTGCCTTGATTCGGTCAAGATAAACGGGCTTGAAGCGGTTAACGCCGTGGGATTCGATTCCGCGCTTGTCGCTTTCAAGCAGAACATCAGCGCATATCTCAGCATCATTTCTCGGGATACCGTAGCCCACAAAAGCATCAATGACGAAGCTTGTGATCGTTTTCCAGTCTACAATGTTTGGTTTGTTCATAATTTCTCCTCCAGATAATATATAGATTGTATAAAAAAAGAAACGAAAAATCAAGAGTGTTGTAAACACTCTAATTTTTCATTTCTCCAAATCTCAAACGAATATTCAGTTTATATGCTCCAAAGAGCTTCTTTTCCTGTTGATACAGCGGTTGCGCCCGCCTTAAGCGCAGCCAATACCTCGTCTTTATTCTCTATAAGGCCTCCTGCTATGACGACAGCCCCGCCTTTTACAAATTTTTCTATGATTTTTGGAACGACCCCGGGCATAATTTCCAAAAGGTCAGCAGCCCCGACAGAGTCTCTGATACTGTCAATCCCCTGAGAATCAAGCGCAAAAAAACGCTGTACCGTCAGAAGTCCCTTTTCCTTTGCAATAGAGATAAGCTGATTTCTGGTACTGATGATTCCATCGACACCGCACTGCGCTAAAAATTCAATTCCGGTCCTATCCTTTCCTATGCCGTCTGCAAGATCGATATGTACAAAAACTGCCTTCCCGTTTTGTGCAGCATCAGCAACCCTTTGCCTTACGGTCATAAGATTGGCTTTAAGGTAGAATATCACCTCGGCGGGGGAGGCAAGGGCATCCTCCCACCCGTCATCACGCACAGCCGCGATAATGGGACTTATTTCAAGCAAATTTAAAAGCTCTGCTTTTGTCATAGACATCCTCCCTAAAAAATCAAAAAAGATGCAACATTCCTACGGAACTTGCATCTTCTCTCTAATCTCCGAAAACATTATACATTATTTAAAAATAAAAGTCAAGATTTTGCCTATAAAAACAATTGATTCGAGAGCTGTATAAAAAATGCAAAAAAATGAATAAAAATTCATTTAAAACAGTTGACAAAAGGTCACTGTTGTGATAGAATTACTCTTAACTTTTGAAGGAGTAAGGTAGCTATGGTAAGTTTTGGATTTGTAAACATAATCCTACTATCTGTCGTGGTCGTGCTAATTAGTAACGGTCAATTTAGGTTTGCCTTAAGACAGAAATAAAATTTACTGTACCTGTTCCTCTTATTTAGGAAAACAGATAAATTGTATTCATAGTCTATGGCTAACCTTTAGCTGTAGACTTATTTTATTTTGAAAGGATATAGATATGGAACTCACAGGAGCACAGATCATTATTGAGACTCTGATAGAGCAGGGCTGCAAGACCGCTTTCGGATACCCCGGCGGCGCCGTTCTCAATATATATGATGAACTTTACAATAATTCCGACCGTATCGAGCATATCATTACCGCTCACGAGCAGGGCGCTGCTCACGCGGCTGACGGATATGCAAGGGCAACGGGTGAGGTCGGTGTGGTTATTGCCACCTCTGGTCCGGGTGCTACAAACCTTGTTACAGGTATCGCCACCGCGATGCTTGACAGTGTGCCGATGGTAGCTATAACAGGAAACGTTTCGACCGACCTTATCGGACGTGACTCATTTCAGGAGGTCGACATAATGGGTATCACGATACCCATTACCAAGCACAACTATTTTGTCAAGGATGTAAATGACCTTGCAGATACTATCCGTGAGGCATTCAAGATAGCAAAGTCAGGCAGACCGGGGCCTGTGCTTATCGATGTCCCGAAGGATGTTCAGATAAATAAATGTGAATATAATGTACAGCCCATTGAAGAGCCCTTTATATATGAGGATGCAAGCGATGAGAATATCGAGGCTGCAGTTGAAATAATCGGCGAAGCAAGAAGACCTTATATCTATTGCGGCGGCGGTGTCATAATCAGCGATGCGGCGCGTGAGGTCGTAGAGCTTTCCGAAAAGATAGATGCTCCCGTCGGCTGCAGTATGATGGGTCTGTCAGCAATTCCGTCGGACCATCCCAATGCCCTCGGTATGCAGGGTATGCACGGCACCTTTGCCGCATCGCGTGCGATGGCGGAGGCTGATGTCATAATCGCTCTCGGTGTTCGCTTTTCCGACCGCGCTACAGGTAACAAAAAGAAGTTTGCCCATTCGGCACGTATCATACATATAGATATCGAGCCTGCAGAGCTCGGAAAGAATATCCCCGCTTATCTCGGCATTATAGCAGATATAAAGAAAACTTTGCAGACCCTTAATATCAAGGTTTCCGAGAAAAAGCATACTGAGTGGAGAACAAAGGTCGAGGAGTTTAAAAAACGCAGCGAGAATCCGAACTTTAATCCATCGGATATGCGACCTTTCCAGATAATTGACTGTGTTAAAAAATATGCAGAGCACGATACCGTTATCGCTACCGACGTCGGTCAGCATCAGATGTGGACGGCTCAGAGATATAGATTTGAAAAGCCGCGTACATTTATTACAAGCGGCGGTCTCGGCACGATGGGCTACGGTCTCGGAGCCGCTATCGGCGCCGCAAAGGGCTCAGGTCAGAAGACAGTCCTCTTTACAGGTGACGGAAGCTTCGGAATGAACTTAAACGAGCTTGCTACCGCTGTTTCCTTCAACATTCCCGTAATAGTTGTCATTATGAACAACGGTGTTCTCGGAATGGTTCGTCAGTGGCAGACCATCTTCTATCAGAAGCATTATTCAAACACCACTCTCGGCAGACAGACCAACTTTAAAATGCTGGCTGAAGCCTTCGGTGCAAAGGGCTTTACCTGCAACACTATGGAAGAATTTGAAAAGGCTTTCAGTGAAGCGTACTCGGCGGGCGGTCCTGCAGTTATCGACTGTCATATCGATATGGACGAAATGGTGCTTCCTATGACGCCTCCCGGCGGCACTATTGACCAGATAATAGTAAAGAAAAAAGACATAAATCTGTAAGGAGGAGAATCGATGAAACAGTTTATTATTTCAATTCGCGTTTGGAACAAGTTCGGCGTTCTGAGCCGTGTAGCTTCGATGTTCTCCCGCCGTGGATTTAATATCGACAGTCTGACAGTTTCGGCGACCGAAACTACAGGAGTTTCACGAATGACCATCACCGCAACGGGTGACGAATATGCAAAAAAGCAGATAATTCTACAGCTCAACCGCCTTCATGAGGTTATCGAGATAAGCGAGATGCCCTATGAGACCACATTGGCGAGGGAGCTTCTGCTGGTAAAAATAAAGAACCTTTCGGAGTCTCATCAGGAGATAATGGATGCGGTAAATATCTTTAAAGCAAATATCATTGACTATGCGCCCGATTCCTTCTGTATCGAGGTTACGGGAGAATCCTCAAAGCTTGATACCTTTATAAGTGTCGTAAAGCCGTATGGCATACTCGAGATGTGCAGAACAGGTGTTGTAGCCTTACAGCGCGGCTCGGATTGCCTTAGGGAAATGGATATGACCTATCTTCGTCAGTATAAAAAATAAGCGCTAAAACTTATTGAATAAATTTTCTTAACATTAAAGGAGTAAATTAAAATGTCAGATGCAAGAATGTTTTACGAATCAGATTGTAACCTTGATCTTTTAAACGGCAAGACCGTTGCTATCATCGGTTACGGCTCTCAGGGTCACGCTCACGCAAAGAATCTTCGCGATTCAGGCGTTAATGTGATCATCGGTCTTTATGAAGGCTCCAAGAGCGCAATTAAAGCCAAGGCAGACGGCTTCGAGGTTTATAATACCGATGAGGCTACAAAGAAGGCAGACATCGTTATGATCCTTATTAACGATGAGCTTCAGGCTAAGGTCTACAAGGAGCAGATCGCTCCCAATCTCCGCGAGGGTATGACCATTGCTTTCGCACACGGCTTCAACATCCACTTTCAGCAGATCGTCGTCCGCCCCGACTGCAACGTTATCATGGTTGCTCCTAAGGGTCCCGGACATACCGTTCGCAGTGAGTATCAGGTAGGTAAGGGTGTTCCCTGTCTTGTAGCAGTTCATCAGGACGCTACAGGAAATGCTCTTGAGCTCGGCCTTGCATACGCTCTCGGAATCGGCGGTGCCCGTGCAGGCGTTCTTGAGACTACCTTCAGAACCGAGACCGAAACCGACCTTTTCGGTGAGCAGGCAGTTCTTTGCGGCGGCGTATGCGCGCTTATGCAGGCTGGCTTTGAGACTCTTGTTGAGGCTGGCTATGACCCGAGAAACGCATACTTTGAGTGTATCCACGAGATGAAGCTCATCGTTGACCTTATCTATCAGTCAGGCTTTGCAGGAATGAGATATTCTATATCCAACACTGCTGAGTACGGCGACTATATCACAGGCCCCAAGATCATCACCGATGACACCAAGAAGGCTATGAAGAAGATCCTCAGCGATATTCAGGACGGTTCTTTTGCAAAGGAATTCCTCCTCGATATGTCTGAGGCAGGCGGTCAGGCTCACTTTAAGGCGATGCGTAAGCTCGCCGCTGAGCATTGCTCTGAGGTCGTTGGCGAAGAGGTAAGAAAGCTCTACACCTGGAACGACCAGGAGAAGTTCATCAACAACTAAGGGCAAAGGGCCGAGGGATATGTGTGGGGCAACCGCCCCACACACCTTAATGTAGGGACCGGCGTCCTCGACGGTCCGCAAAGAGAAATTTAAAGGAGAGATAAAATCTTTATTTTTGCTTTATATTTCTCTGAAATTTTGGAGGTAGATTATGAAAAGCGATATTATGAAAAAAGGCCCCGAAAGAGCGCCTCAGCGCTCCCTTCTCAAGGCCGCAGGATATTCTGATAACGAGATCGCAAAGCCCCTTATTGGTATAGTGAATTCTTTTAATGAGATAGTACCCGGTCACGTTCATCTTGAGCGCATCTCAAGGGCTGTTAAGGATGGTGTTCTTGCCGCAGGCGGTACTCCTATGGAGTTCAATACAATCGCAGTTTGTGACGGTCTTGCAATGGGACATGAGGGTATGAAATATTCTTTAGTCACTCGTGAGATAATCGCTGACAGCGTTGAATGTATGGCAAAGGCTCATGCCCTTGACGGTCTTGTTTTCATACCGAACTGTGATAAGATCGTCCCCGGTATGCTTATGGCGGCTTGCCGACTTAACATCCCCGCTATCTTCGTTTCAGGCGGTCCTATGCTTTCTACCTGTGAATTTAATGGCAGAGCGATGGACTTGAACTCTGTTTTTGAAGCGGTAGGTGCTTATAAAAACGGCACTATAAATGATGATGAGCTTTCCTTTGTCGAGGGCAATGCTTGCCCCGGCTGCGGCTCCTGCTCGGGTATGTTTACCGCAAACAGTATGAACTGCCTGTGTGAGGCTCTCGGAATAGCCCTTCGTGGAAACGGAACCATCCCCGCTGTACACGGCGCACGTCAGCGTCTTGCAAAGGCGGCAGGCGAGCAGATTATGACCCTTATCGAAAAGAACATAAAGCCGCTTGACATTATAAATGAAAAGGCTCTCCGTAACGCCCTTACAGTTGATATGGCGCTCGGTTGCTCGACCAACTCTGCGCTCCACCTCGCCGCAATCGCGCACGAGGCTCATATCGACTTTGACCTACATATGATAAACGAGATCAGTGAAAAGACCCCCAATCTCTGCCACCTTGCTCCTGCAGGACATCATCATATGCAGGATCTTGAAGCCGCAGGCGGTGTCTATGCCGTAATGGGCGAGCTCTCTTTTGCAGGTTTCCTCGAAACAGATGCCCTCACCGTAACGGGCAAAACTGTTGCCGAAAATATTAAGGGTTGCCGTTCTCTCAATACAGACGTTGCAAAGACTGTAGCCGAGCCCTATACCAAAACGGGCGGACTCGCAGTTCTTTACGGCTCACTTGCTCCAAATGGCGCAATCGTAAAGAGAAGTGCTGTCGCTCCCGAAATGCTGAACCACACAGGCCCTGCAAAGGTATTTGACAGCGAGGAAGAGGCAATCAAGGTTATTTACGCAGGTGGCATTAAGCCTGGCGACGTTGTTGTTATTCGCTATGAAGGCCCTGCAGGCGGTCCCGGAATGAGAGAAATGCTTTCACCCACCTCGGCAATCGCAGGTATGGGACTTGATAAAGAGGTTGCTCTTATCACCGACGGCAGATTCTCGGGTGCAACACGCGGTGCCGCTATCGGTCACACCTCTCCCGAGGCTGTGGACGGAGGACCCATCGCTTATGTAAAGGACGGCGATATGATTTGTATCGACATCCCGAATTACAGCATTTCTCTGGGAGTCTCCAATGAAGAGATGGAAAAGAGAAAGGCTGAGACCACACTAAAAGTTAAAACAAACCTTACGGGCTATTTAAAGAAATATGCTAAGCTTGTCTCTTCGGCAGACAAGGGCGCAATTATTGAGTAATGAAGGAATAAAGTTATGAGCAGAATTAAGATTTTTGATACAACACTCCGTGACGGTGAACAGTCGCCCGGTTGCAGTATGAACCTCGCAGAAAAGCTGCAGGTCGCTTCTCAGCTTGAAAAGCTCGGTGTAGATATTATAGAGGCGGGCTTTGCTATATCATCCCCCGGAGATTTTGAGTCTGTAAAATCAATAGCAGGTCTTGTAAAGAACTGTACAGTCGCATCTTTATCCCGTGCACTTGAAAAAGATATTGATGCCGCTTGGGAGGCGGTTAAAATTGCCGCAGATCCAAGAATACATACCTTTATAGCAACTTCTCCCGTGCATATGGAGTATAAGCTCAAGATGACACCCGAGCAGGTCATCGAGCGTACCTCGGCAATGGTAAAATATGCCGCAAAGTACACATCGAACATTGAGTTTTCGTGTGAGGACGCTATGCGTTCTGACCCTGATTTCCTCGTTCGCGTTTGTGACGCTGCAATAAAGAGCGGCGCCAAGGTCCTCAATATCCCCGATACAGTAGGATACACCACCCCTGCCGAAATGAAGGCTATGATCGAGTATCTTATCGCCAATGTTCCCGATAGCGACAAGGTCGAGTTCTCGGTACACTGTCATAACGACCTAGGTATGGCGGTTGCAAATGCTCTCGGCGGTGTTCAGGGCGGTGCATTACAGATCGAGTGTACTGTTAACGGACTCGGCGAGCGCGCAGGTAATACCTCACTCGAAGAGGTCGTAATGGCGATAAAAACCCGTCCTGACCTTTATGTAGAGCCCCCGAGGATTGATACGAAACAGATCTACAGAACAAGCAAGCTCGTTTACAATATCATCGGTCAGTCGGCCCCCAACAATAAGCCCATTGTCGGCGCAAATGCTTTCGCTCACGAATCGGGCATACATCAGCACGGCGTTCTTGCTAATAAGTCAACCTACGAGATAATGACGCCCGAATCGGTCGGTATCCAGACCAATCAGATGGTGCTCGGCAAGCATTCGGGTAAGCACGCCTTCTCCGAGAGACTGAAAGAACTCGGCTACGAGCTTAGCGACGACCAGATAATCGATGTTTTCGGCAAGTTCAAGGAGCTTTGCGATAAGAAAAAGACCGTCACCGACGGCGATATTGAAGCTCTTGTTTCAAATACCGAGATCGTTGACGGAAAATACAAGCTTGTTTCCTTCGATGTTAAGACTATGGGCAAGGTCGGTGTTTGTTCCTCTATCTGTCTTAAGAAGGATGATGAGTTCATTGAGCAGAACAGCCTCGGTGATGGTGCTATTGACGCTCTTTATGCCGCAATTGACAAGATTGTTTGTCCGCCCGAGCACGTGCTTGATAAGTTTAATATCAGCGCGGTTTCGGAAGGTAAGGATACCCTCGGTGAGGTTACCTTAAAGCTACAGAGCGGCGGTAAGACCTATTCGGGTCGCGGCCTTTCAACCGATATTATCGAAGCTGGTATTATGGCTTATCTTAACGCAATTAATAAACTGATGCAGTAATTTTCAGAGGTGATATAAATGGGTATGACAATGACCCAAAAGGTACTCGCGGCTCACGCAGGAGTCGAAAAGGTAGAGGCAGGAGAGCTTATCTTAGTAGATTTAGACTTAGTTCTCGGAAATGACATTACCTCTCCCGTGGCTATTGCTGAGTACAACAAACTCGGAATCGATAAGGTTTTTGATTCCAAAAAGGTAACAATGGTAATGGACCACTTTGCCCCCAATAAGGATATCAAGGCGGCAGAGCAGTGTAAAATGTGCCGAAGCTTTTGTGCGGCACAGGATATTGAGCATTTTTACGATGTAGGCCAGATGGGAATCGAGCACGCGCTTCTCCCCGAAAAAGGACTTGTCGTATCGGGTGATGTAGTTATCGGCGCAGACTCTCACACCTGTACATACGGCGCTCTCGGCGCCTTCTCAACAGGTGTCGGCTCGACCGATATGGCATCGGGAATGGCTACCGGCAAGGCTTGGTTCAAGGTTCCCTCGGCAATTAAGTTTGTTTTAAAGGGTAAGCTCAACCCTTATGTTTCGGGTAAGGACGTTATCCTTCATATTATCGGTATGATTGGCGTAGACGGCGCACTCTATCGCTCAATGGAATTCACGGGCGAGGGAATGAGCAATCTCTCTATGGAAGACAGACTTTGTATGGCTAATATGGCTATCGAGGCAGGCGCAAAGAACGGAATATTCGAGGTTGACGAAAAGACACTCGAATATGTGAAAGAGCATTCTGATCGCGCTCCTGTAGTATATAAGGCAGACGAGGATGCCGTTTACGATGAGGAATATGTGATTGATCTTAGTGCTATCGAGCCTACAGTTTCTTATCCTCATTTACCTGAGAATACCCACCTTGCAAAGGATTCGGCTGATATTAAGATCGATCAGGTTGTTATCGGCTCCTGTACAAACGGCAGAATAGAGGATATGATTGCCGCAGCCGAAATTTTAAAGGGTCGCAAGGTAGCAGAAAACGTTCGCTGTATCGTTATCCCCGCAACGCAAAAGGTATATTTAGAGGCTATGGAGCAGGGACTTCTTAAAATATTCATCGAAGCCGGCGCGGCAGTATCTACTCCTACCTGCGGACCCTGTCTCGGCGGACATATGGGAATACTTGCCGCAGGCGAGCGCGCAGTTGCGACCACAAACCGCAACTTCGTTGGCAGAATGGGCCATACCGAATCTGAGGTTTACCTCGCTTCTCCTGCAGTAGCGGCGGCTTCTGCCATAACAGGCAGAATTACAGACCCGAGGGAGGTAATGGGCAAATGAGATTTGACGGAACAGCTATAAAATACGGCGATAACGTTGATACCGACGTAATAATCCCTGCAAGATATTTAAATACTATAGACAAGAAAGAGCTTGCTTCTCATTGTATGGAGGACCTTGATAAGACCTTTGTAGGGAGAGTAAAGACGGGCGATATTATGGTAGCAGGCAACAACTTCGGTTGCGGCTCTTCACGTGAGCACGCTCCCATCGCTATCAAGGAAAGCGGAATCTCCCTTGTTATCGCAAACAGCTTTGCAAGAATTTTCTACAGAAACTCTATCAATATCGGTCTTGCTATTATGGAGTGCCCCGAAGCAGTCGAGGGCATCAGCGAGGGTGACAGAGTAGAGGTCGATGTAGATAACGGCGTTATTTACAACAGAACAACGGGCAAAGAATTTACAACAAAGCCTTTCCCCGAGTTTATACAGAAAATAATTACCAACGGTGGATTGGTAGAATCTATTAAAAAGGGCATTATAAAATAGTTTGAGTAAAATTGCCCACAGCACCTTTTTTCGCTCGGGGCAGTACAAAAGCGTACGGCACCACTCACTGCAAAAGGCACTGTGAACAATTTTCTTTCAAACTTACTTTGGAAGGAAATCATTATGAAATTTAATATAGCTTTACTTAAGGGTGACGGAATCGGCCCTGAAATAGTATCCGCTGCTGTCCGTGTAATGGAAAAGGTAGGGGAGAAGTACGGGCATAATTTCAACTTTACCGATTATCTTATCGGCGGAATTGCTATCGATACAGTAGGCGAGGGACTACCGAAAGAAACAGTCGAAGGCTGTCTTGCCGCAGATAGCGTTCTGCTCGGCGCGGTCGGCGGACCGAAGTGGGACACACTACCCGGAAACGAAAGACCCGAAAAGGCTCTGCTTGGCATTCGAAGCGCACTCGGTCTTTTCACTAATCTTCGCCCTGCAAAGCTTTATCCCGCTTTACGCGAGGCTTCGCCTTTACGCGCAGACATAGTTGCCAAGGGCTTCGACATTATGATGGTCAGAGAGCTTACAGGCGGCATTTATTTTGGTGAGCGCGGACGCAGAGAGGGCAAATACGGCCCCGAGGCATATGATACCGAGGCTTACAGCGTTATGGAGATTGAGAGAATCGCGAGAGTAGCCTTTGAAACAGCAATGAAGCGCGATAAGAGGGTTATCTCGGTAGACAAGGCGAATGTTCTTGAATCCTCTCGTCTTTGGAGAGAGACTGTTCACAGAATTGCGAAGGAATATCCCGAGGTCACCTGCACAGATATGCTTGTAGACAACACTGCTATGCAGATTGTAAGAAATCCTGCGCAGTTCGACGTTGTTGTAACCTCGAATATGTTTGGCGATATCCTCTCGGATGAGGCATCCCAGATTACAGGCTCTATCGGAATGCTCGCTTCTGCTTCTCTCGGAGATACGAAGCGCGGACTTTATGAGCCTATCCACGGCTCTGCACCCGATATTGCGGGACAGAATAAAGCTAATCCGATAGCAACCATCCTTTCCGCCGCTATGATGCTCCGCTACTCATTCGATTTGAGTGAAGAGGCAGACTGCATCGAAAAGGCAGTGGACAAAGTGCTCGAAAAGGGATACAGAACTGCAGACCTTGTAGGCGACAGTGGAGTAACACCCCTTACCTGTACCGAAATGACTGACAAGATTTTGGAGGCAATATAATGCTTAATATTAAAATCGAAAAAACAACTACACCGAAAGCAAAGCCCGAGGCAGATAAACCCCTTGGTTTTGGAAAGCTCTTTACCGACCATATGTTTGAGATGGACTATTCGGTCGAGCTCGGTTGGCACGACCCGAGAGTCGTTCCTTTCCACAACTTAACGCTTTCTCCTGCCGCTATGGTATTTCACTACGGTCAGGAAATGTTTGAGGGTCTCAAAGCCTATGTCGGCGCAGACGGAAAGATATATATGTTCCGTCCTGATATGAACGCAAAGCGTACAAATCAGACTAACGACCGTCTTTGCATACCGACTTTACCTGAAGAGGACTTTGTTGAGGCTATCAAGGCGGTAGTCGAGGTCGACAAAGATTGGATTCCGACCGAGCCCGGCACATCGCTTTATATCAGACCCTTCATTATCGCAACCGATGAATATCTCGGAGTTAAGCCCTCCGATACCTATAAGTTTATGGTAATCCTATCTCCCTCGGGCGCTTATTATGCAAGCGGCATAAACCCCGTCGGAATCTGGATAGAGGACGAATATGTCCGCGCGGTTAAAGGCGGAATGGGCTTTGCAAAGACGGGCGGTAACTACGCTTGCTCGCTTGCGGGTCAGGTAAAGGCTCATAACGATGGCTACAGTCAGGTGCTCTGGCTCGACGGTGTTGAGAGAAAATATATCGAAGAAGTCGGCGCGATGAATATCTTCTTCAAGATTGACGGAAAGATTGTTACTCCTATGCTGAATGGATCAATTCTCCCAGGCGTAACAAGAGATTCTGTTATCACCCTTTGTAAGGATTGGGGTCTTCCCGTAGAGGAGAGAAGAATCTCTATCGACGAGGTAGCCGAAGCGTACAAGGAAGGTAAGCTTGAAGAGGTATTCGGAACAGGTACCGCCGCTGTTATTTCACCTGTCGGACGTCTTCGCTGGAAGGACGAGGTTATGGTCATCAATGATGACAAGATAGGCGAGATAAGCCAGAAGATCTATGACACCGTAACCGGTATTCAGCTTGGAAAACTCGAAGACAAGTTTGGCTGGCGCTGTCTTGTATGTGACAAATAAAAACTTAAAAAGTATGCTCCCTGACCCCGAAAAATCGGGGTCAGGGTATTGCGCTTTTTGAAAGGCATTAAAAATTACTCAAAATTCCTATAAAATAATTTAGCACACTACTTGACTAAAGTGAATATATGTGATAGAATACGTGTATTGACTTTAATCAGGTAATGCCGAGAAAGGAAATTACTATGGAAAATAAGAACATTTTGGGCCTCGAAGAGCGTGTCTCTTATGACCTTATGGCTCTGTATGAAAGCTACGGCTACAAAAAGTATAAGATGAGCAAGTTTGAGGAATATGACCTCTATCTTGAGAATAAAAACTTTTTAAAGAGTGAAAATGTCATCGCCTTTAATGACCCTACGGGAAAGCTTATGGCATTAAAGCCCGACGTAACACTTTCTATCGCGAAAAACACCGACGAAAATGAGAAGTCTAGGAAGCTGTTTTACTCTGAGCATGTTTACCGTGTTTCAGGCAATATGCATGAGTTCAAGGAGATTCCGCAGATCGGACTTGAATTTATCGGATGCGTGGATACATATTCGTTAACAGAGGTTTTAATGCTCGCGAAAAGGAGCCTTTGCGCAATATCTGAGTCTTTTGTTCTCGATATTTCTCATATGGGACTTGTTATCGGACTTCTTGATGAAACAGGACTGCCATATGATGTACGGGAAGAGATTTCGGCTTGTATTGGAACCAAAAACACTCCTGAGATTGAAAAAATATGCAAAAGATACGGTGTTAATGCCTTACTTTACGAAAAGCTGTGCACCCTTGCATCTCTTTACGGCTCGGTTGAAAAGGTTTTGCCCAAGGCAAAAGCACTGGTAGTAAACGATACTACAGCCGCCGCGGTAAACGAGCTTTCTGAGATATGCGAGGTCTTAAAGGCATCAGGTGAGCAGAAAAATATCAATATTGACTTCTCGGTCGTAAGCGATATGAACTATTATAACGGAATAACCTTCAGAGGTTATATCGAAAATGTTCCGGGTAGTATCCTTTCGGGCGGAAGATATGATAATCTGCTTCGCAGAATGGGTAAGAATGCAGGGGCAGTCGGCTTCGCTGTTTATCTTGACCTGCTCAGCTATCTTGATAAGAATAATAACGATTATGATGTTGATGTGTTGCTTGTATATGATAAAAAAACTCCCGCAAGTGATGTGCTTTCAGTCGCTAATCAGTTAATAAGCGAGGGCAAGACGGTGAGAGTATCACCGACAGAGGACATTAACATTAAATATAAGCGCCGAATGGCGATAGGCTTTGCAGAGGGGAGCGACGGCAAATGAGTGAAATGATAAATATTGCTCTGCCTAAGGGCAGACTCGGAGAAAAGGTGTATAATCTTTTTGAGTCACTTGGCTACGGTTGTCCCACAATACACGAGAACAGCAGAAAACTCGTCTTTGAAGATGAGGCAAACGGTGTGCGCTATTTCTGGGTAAAACCCAGTGATGTTGCAATCTATGTTCTGACAGGTGTTGCTGATGTAGGCGTTGTCGGAAAGGATATTATTTTAGAGCAAAAGCCCGATGTTTACGAGCTTTTGGATCTCGGCTTTGGCAAATGCCGAATGGCGGTGGCAGGCAAAAAAGGGGAGAGGATGTCGACAGATAAGACTATTCGTGTCGCAACTAAGTTCCCCGAGATAGCAAAGAAATATTTTGCTTCTAAAAACCGCGAAATAGATATAATCAAGCTTAACGGCTCGATAGAGCTTGCCCCCATCCTCGGTATGTCAGACGTTATCGTCGATATAGTCGAAACGGGAACGACCCTTAAAGAAAATGACCTTGAGGTCTATGAAACCATCGTAGATATCAGCGCAAGATTTATCGCGAACAAGACGGGTTTCCGTTTTAAGACAGAAAAAATCGAGCTGATGAAATCAAAACTACAAGAGGCACTGAAAAATGATTAAGATATATGACAGTAAAAAAATCGAACTTTCCGAGATATTAAAGCGTGAAAATACGGCTTCAGGTGTCGAGGATATAGTATCGGAAATAATCGCTGATGTTCGCAAAAACGGCGATTGCGCGCTTTATAAGTATGCCGAGAAGTTTGATAAAGTAAAGCTCTCTTCTCTTGAAGTAACAAAAGAGGAAATAGACGAGGCTATGACCCTTGTCGAGCCCGAGTTTATAAAAATAATCAAGGAAGCTGCGGAGAATATCGCTCTTTACCACAAAAATCAGTTAAATTCGGGCTTTGAGATAAAGAAGGAAAACGGCATTGTCCTCGGACAGAAGGTACTTCCAATTGAGCGCGCGGGACTTTATGTCCCCGGCGGCACTGCGGCATACCCGTCTACCGTTTTAATGGACTGTATCCCTGCTAAAATTGCAGGGGTCAGCGAGCTTTGCATCGCAACACCGCCCTCAAAGGACGGTAAGGTTAATCCGGTAATTCTTGCGGCCGCAAAAATTGCAGGTGCAGACAGAATATTCAAAATGGGCGGAGCACAAGGCATTGCCGCTCTCGCCTACGGCACCGAGACTGTTCCCAAGGTCGATAAGATTGTAGGACCGGGTAATGTCTTTGTCGCAGAGGCAAAGCGTCAGGTCTACGGAGTCGTAAATATCGATATGATAGCAGGACCGAGCGAGATACTCGTTATTGCCGATAAGACCTGTAACCCCGTCTTTGTTGCCGCAGATCTACTCAGTCAGGCAGAGCACGACAAAAATGCGACCGCCGTGCTTATTACCGAGAGTGAAGAATTGGCAAATAAAGTTCAGGCAGAGCTTGAGCGTCAGGTAGCACTGCTTCCCCGCGAAGAGATCGCGCGAACCTCTATTGACAACAATGGTAAAATAATAATAGTAGAAGATTTAAAGCAGGGAATAGAGATATCGAACGAGATCGCACCAGAGCATCTTGAGATATGCGTTGATGAGCCTTTTAAGTATTTAGATATGGTAAAGCACGCAGGCTCGATCTTCCTCGGAAAGATGTGTCCCGAAGCCTTAGGTGACTATTTCTCGGGCACTAACCACACTCTTCCTACAAATGGCACGGCAAGGTTCTCAAGTCCTCTGTCTGTGGATGACTTTGTAAAGAAATCGGCATACAGCTATTATACAGAAGCCGCGCTCAGTGAGGTTGCCCAAAAGGTTGCCTATTTTGCCGAAAAGGAAGGCCTTTCAGCACATGCAAGAAGTGCTACAGTCCGCATAAAAGGAGATATATAAGTGAGCAGATTTTTAAGTTCGCGTTTTGCTGAGCTTACTCCCTATACTCCGGGAGAACAGCCTCGCGATCAGCAGTATATAAAACTCAATACGAATGAGTCGCCATTTCCGCCGTCACCGCGGGTGCTTGCGGCAATAAATTCCGACGAAGTCAGAAAGCTTAATCTCTATCCCGACCCGACTGCCAGAGAGCTAACTAAAAAATTTGCGGATTTTTATGGCGTTGATAGAAAAAACGTTATTCTTTCCAACGGTTCGGACGATATTTTAAACTTTGCCTTTATGGCATTTTGCGACAAGGATAACGGCGCGGTATTTCCCGAGATAAGCTACGGATTTTATGAGGTGTTTGCTCATCTTGACGGAATAAAATATAAAAAGGTTCCGCTTAAAAACGATTTTTCCATTCACTCTCCCGATTATTATAATGCAAACGGAATGGTAGTTATCGCAAACCCTAACGCCCCGACGGGTCTGGCGCTTTCGGTCGAGGAGATAGAAGAAATAGTAAAGAAGAATCCGCAAAATGTTGTTCTCATAGATGAGGCTTATGTAGATTTTGGAGCAAAGAGTGCAGTAGAGCTCACAAAGAGATATGACAATCTCTTAGTAGTTGGAACTTTTTCAAAGTCACGCTCTCTCGCGGGCGCACGTCTTGGCTTTGCTATCGGACACGAGGAGCTTATCGCCGATCTTAATACCATTAAGTTTTCAACTAACCCTTATGATATAAACCGTCTGACTCAAGCTGCAGGTATCGCCGCTTTAGAGGATGCCAAGTATTACAGGGAGTGCAACAGAAATACTGCCGAAGTCCGCGAATATACTAAGTGTGAGCTCAAAAAGCGTGGATTTGAAATGACCGATTCTCTTGCTAACTTTATCTTTGTTCGCTCAGATAAAATAAAGGGTTGGGACTATTATTTCTCCCTTAAAAATGAGGGCGTATTAGTCCGCCATTTTTCCTCGGACAAAACAAAGGATTACGTCAGAATTACAATCGGCACCAAAGAGCAGATGGACGCTTTGCTTTGGGCGACCGATAAAATACTCAGTGAGGTGTGATTATGAGAAAATATGAAATCACAAGAACAACCAAGGAAACTGATATAACACTTGCTCTTTGCCTTGACGGAAACGGGGAGAGCGTTATTTCTTCGGGCAACGGCTTTATGGACCATATGCTGACCCTTTTTGCGCGTCACGGCGGTTTTGATCTCTCGGTAACCTGTAAGGGCGATACCGAGGTCGATTTTCACCACTCTGCCGAGGATATTGGCATTTGTCTCGGTAAGGCACTGGCTGCCGCTCTCGGCGATATGAAGGGTATTTACCGCTACGGTCATATCATTCTGCCTATGGACGAGGCGCTGATCCTCGCCGCAGTCGACATTTCGGGCAGAGCACACTTAAGCTTCGAACTGCCTCTTCCGAGCAGCCGAGTCGGAGATTTTGATACCGAGCTTGTAGAAGAGTTTTTCGAGGCATTTGTCAGAAATGCAGGTATAACTTTACATATTAAAGAGCTTGCAGGCTCTAATACCCATCACATAATTGAGGGCTGCTTCAAGGCAGTCGGCAGAGTGCTCAAAGCCGCCGTTGCCATTGATGTCGCCAATGCGGATAAGATACCGTCTACCAAGGGAGTTTTATAATGATAGCCATTGTTGACTATTCGGTCGGAAACCTTTTCAGCCTTTCGTCCTCGCTTAAAATGGTGGGAGCCGAGGCGGTAGTAACAGGTGATGCCGATACGATAAGAAAAGCCGATAAGATATTGCTTCCGGGTGTAGGCGCATTTTCAGACGCCGTAGCAAAGCTCAGAGCAACGGGACTGGATTCGGTTATCATAGAGGAAGCAAAGAACGGCAAGCCGCTGCTAGGAATCTGTCTTGGAATGCAGATGCTTTTTGATAAAAGCTATGAATACGGCGAGCATTTCGGCCTCGGTCTCATCCCCGGCTCAGTAAAGCCGATAAAGCCTGTAATTGATGAGGGGCTTAAGGTTCCTCATATCGGATGGAACGGCCTTATTTTCCCGAAGGACAAGCCTAAGTCTCAGCTTTTTAAATATTTAAACGAGGGCGACCATATGTACTTCGTTCATTCCTACTATGCCGCCGATTGTGACGAATATGTCTCATCATATGCTGAGTACGGAGGCATGCTGACCGCATCTGCCGAAAACGGAAACGTTTACGGTATGCAGTTCCATCCCGAAAAAAGCGGAGAAAAGGGACTTTCAATACTTAAAGCATTTTGTGAGTTGTGATATATGAAAATTTTTCCAGCGATTGATCTATATGAGGGCAAAGCCGTCCGCCTGTATAAAGGCGATTATAACGATATGACGGTATATAGTGAGCATCCCGAGCGTGTCGCCGAATACTTTAAAGCGGCAGGCGCCGAGTTTATACATACCGTCGACCTCGAGGGTGCACGTGACGGCAATACACCCAATATTGAAACGGTTAAAAGGATAATTACGGCAAGCGGACTCAAAGTGCAGATAGGCGGCGGAGTCAGAAGCGAAGAGGTCATAAAAAGATATATCGACGCAGGCGTTCATAGAGTCATCCTAGGCACAGCCGCCGCAACCAACCCCGAATTTCTCTGCGAGATGGGCGCAAAATACGGTGAAAGAATTGCCGTAGGATGTGATTTAAAGGACGGCTTTGTTGCCACAAAGGGCTGGCGTGAGACGACCAATGAGTCGGGTGAGCAGTTTTTCCGGCGAGTTTGCAAGCTTGGCATAAAAACGGTCATCTGTACCGACATCAGCCGTGACGGCGCAATGAAGGGCACAAACACCGAGCTTTATAAAGCCTTGTCACAAAAATTCCC
>JAZNTG010000050.1:0-5946 GCA_045591645.1 Acutalibacteraceae bacterium
TTGGGAATAGAGCTTAATACCAAGACTATCTTTTCATCCGAAGAAGAAAAGCACCAACTCCTGCGCCCCTATTACATCGCAAAGGATTGCGGTTGCAAATTCTACTTAGGTAGCGATTCACATAAATTACCTGCATTTTTAGGCGGTAAAGAAAACTTTGAAAGAATAATCACCCTTCTCGACCTGAGGGAAGAGGATAAGTTCAGGATATAAAAAGTTTTAACCACCCATCACTAAAAAGTGATGAGTGGTTAAATATTATCCTTATTCTGCTGCCAACTGACCTATGCCGTCACAGTACATATCATCTGTGATCATCTCTCGCTGACCGAGAACATGCTGAACTGCTGTGTTGACAATATGATCTCTTGCATATTCCCTCGAATCACCGAAAGCATACATATCTCTCAGCAAAGAGGGCAATTTTTTGTGGGCAATTGTCATTTCAACAACTTGGTTAAATTCATCAGAATTCAAGCCGGTCATAGGAACGATATCAATAAACTCTTCCTTCAATACGGCGAACATCTCTATTGCATCATCCTCAATGAAATGATCGAGAGTCTTTTTAGCTACAAAACCTGCAACCGCACCGCCGATCATTCCGCCCACAACGGGAATGGGAATGATAGTTTGTCCGATTGCCGCACCTGCAAAGCCTGCACCGCCCACCGCCGAATTCTTAATGAGCTGTTTAAAGGATATTCTTCCTGTTAACGAGCGCACGATATCGGGTCCGAAGGTTACAGCTACGGCAACTGTACCGCTTATAAGTGCTTTACCCGTAGTTTTGTTTAAACCGAGCTTTTGTCCGATGCTTGTATTAGCAAGAGATGATTTACTTATTTTTTTTGCAAGATTTTCGCTGATTTTGAAAACAGGATTAATGGTAGTCTGAGGGTCACCTTTATTTTTGGCAATCATGCCCCAGATATTTGTCACCATATTCTTTCGGCTTAATTGCATGGTTATTACAAAAACAGCGGTGCTTTTACCGATAACTCTTGCTCCTGATGCAAGAGCCTGCAAGGCGGCATCCTTTGTCTCCATACCCTGCCATTTACAGGTGGCGAAGGTGATGATAGCTGTTATGCTTCCTGCGCCTGCCGAGCAAACAACACCCTGCATAGCATCAACGGCAATACCTTCTATTCTGCCGGCAACTGCTATATTGTGGGCTTCCGCCAGTGAAAAAATACCGCGTTTCAAATAATTCTCTGCACGGTCACCGGGTTTTATTCCCTTGTGTTCAAACTCACCGCTATCTATACGCTCCTGAAGATCTCTTACACAATCAGAATACGCATCGCGAGGAACTTCCACTTTCATATCGAGAGGATAATCATGATTAACAAAAGCATCGTTAATTATGGTATTGCTTTTAGCAGAGGGAGTTTTCATATCCGAAGGGTATGTCTGGCGATATTTACACTGAATGAGCGTTTCACGTCGGAAAAACCTATGAGTGGAGCGGTCTGCACCATTGAGCGCGTTGTCTGCACCCATGTGCTGTGCTCTGAAATCCCCCGTAAATCTGTCAAATGCCGTATTGGCGTATTCCGCAGCATCGCCGTGACCCTGACGCTTGTTCATTGTGTTGCCCACTTCGGCAAACACCTTGCCCATTTGAGGTAATGATGAGGCTACACCTGCTGCCTCAAAGCCTGCCACATATCCCTGCGCAGTGTTCTGAGCAATGAACTCATCCTCTTTCTGATTAAGATAATCAGCATAGTCGAACACATAATCATTATAGAAGGAGGCTGATATACCCGAGGATACGACTGCCTGACAAATCTCATTGAGAACCTGAAGAGGAACTGTGGTATGCTTCTGATCAACTTCCACCTTATCTGCATATTTCTCATAATAGACCGTCAAGGTATCTCCCGATAATATGGAAGATACTATTCCACTAAACTTTATAGGAAAGTCCTTGACAACATATGAACCGTTTTTATCTGTTTTGTCGGTCTGATGAGATATGTATATACCTGTAGAGGTTATCACCGTGCCGTACTCTCTCAGCTCATTGCTGTCTTTACTTCTCAGGGGCGAAAAATATATTGGCTCTTCATTACTCAGATCCTTTTGAAAGAAGTTAAGGAAATATGATATTCTGCCATAGGGAAAATCTGAAATAAACTTAGTTTTGTTAGCATCGGCAGACTCCGTCTTGCCGATATATGCCCGAATGAAATTCTCAACCTGCAGAAGCTCCATATAATTAACAGGCTTACTTTTCCATTGTGCAACCATTTCTGCAAGCTGCTGCTTTTCCTTATTCTCCTGATAATAACCAATCGCAATCATACCTGCCACCGCAATAACAACAATAACCACAGAAAGCAGGAAATTCTCAAACACCCATTCAAGTATTTTGACCGCCATAAATACAACAAGCGCAATAAGCGCAATATATATAACTATTTTAAATGATGACTTCAATATCTTTGCGGCAACCTTTGAAGCAATCTTTCTGCCCTTCTTTGTGCCGAAAATAAGATACATTGCCAAAAGAAAAATAATTAAAAAAACCATATTTTAACGCCCCTAAATCAATAACTTCCCTTAAGAAATCATTTGCTTTTCTCTTCTATAAATCTATTGCAGAGTGATATCTCTGTCTGTAAACTGAAAATCTCATCTTCTGTCTCGAAAAAATTTTCCGGATATTCTTCTTCGGTATCGAATGATGTTTTATCCCAACCATTTTCCAAAGCATCAAGCTCTGATTGTAGATCTTCGAGCTCTTCCTGAAGCTCATTCATTTGCAATTCAAGCTCCTCTGCGCTTTTTTCTTTAAAGTCATCTAACCCTATTATGTATAAATGAATCGGACAGTCTTTATTACCGGGACAAACTCTGTAGGTAAAGTAATAATCATCTTCACTTCGACCGTTTTCCAAAAGCTCTTTCTTTTCGTACTCCAACTGTGCTTCTGCAATTTTAACTAATTCTTCGTATTCTTCCTTGTTACTCTCAGGAATGTTTTTCTTTTCCATAACCTTTTTCTCCTTAGCGTTTAGCTTTCATAAATCCAATTATACACCATCGGGTTTAATTTGCAAGGAAAAGCAGAGATTATCTGCTCCCGTTATCAATATGCTCTTTTAAAATATTGCGGATCCATCGTTCCGTATATCCGTATTTGGTTGCTAATTCACGGACATTGTAGCCGTTATATTCATTTATGATCTGGCTGATGATGAATTCTTTACTGAATAGCTCCACAGGGAAAAACATCTGTGTTCCCCTGTATTTTGAATGTATTTTCAGCACGGCATCAATACCGATAACTGCAGAAAGCTCACTGTATGCTCCGTTCAAACATTCGCCTTTGATTTTATTCTTGTCTAAAGCCATCGTTATTCCTCGCAATTTATAATTTCCTTTCTAAATTATATAAAACGATTTTGGAACTGTGTAGTGTCGCAGTTCAAGATTTTCTTCCTTGTATTTTTCATACATAGCCTGTAAGGTGCACAATAAATCAACCATTGCACAATTACTATTGTACAATGGTTGATGGACATATATTGGGTATGTGTTCAGCTTTTATGAGTTTTCTATAATTTTTGCTTTCTCTCCCTGAGCCCGTAGCCACATATAAATACCGTCGCCGTAGGTTTCGGCAGATATTGTATATACTCCGTTTTCTTTTTTTAGTATCTTGGCGGTGGGGAGCCTGTCTAATATAGCTTCAAGAACGCCCGTATATTCAAATGTAACGGTCTTAAGCTCGCCCGAATACATAAACTGAATACGCTTTCTGAACTCACCGTCATTAAATCGGTCTCTATATGGTATGTTACATTTTCTGCCGATATCTTTGGTATCGGTCATTCTGTCTATACGGAAAACAACAGGGTTACCCGTAAGCTCAGATTCATTGAACGCAATAAGATAAAAATAAAATTCAGAAAACATTACCGACACGGGCAGTACGGTCTTTCTTTTAACCTTACCGTCTTGCCTTGTATAGTTGAAGCTGATGACCGTATTCTCTGCCACGCATTTGGACAAGTGCCAGATTGAATCAAGCAGATCCTTGCCGTGTCTGAGAGGAATATAATTGAAAAACTCGTGGCGTATAATGCTTTCTGCAAATTTCCGCTCCTGCGGTGATATCTGCAAAATCAGTTTTTCGATCAATCTTGAATTCTCTTCTTTATTAAAAGCACGGCTTTCAAGGAGTATTTTGCACAGTGCCAGAGCCTCTTCATTTGTGAACCATTCTCTCTCAAGGCGCACAAGATAATATCGGTTATCTGCGCGGGAATATTTTACCGAAGCTTCCTCGTCGGTAAAATGAGTCTCTGCCATATATGCTCTCAGATCATCGATATCCCGTTGGATAGTCTTCTGAGATACGCCGAAATCGGCAGATAAGCTCTCTTTGCTTATCCCCTCACCCTTGTTGAGCCGCTCATAAATATTCAAAAGCCGAAAAGCCTTGTTCCCTTTATAATCCATGGTTATATATCCTTCCCCATCGGTAATAAATCTCTTTAAATCATTATATACTGCAATAATCTCACCGGTCAAGAAAGAAAACCGTTTTACTATTTACTATTACTTAACGGCAACAAAAAACAGAGTCCACACAGTTGTGTGAACTCTGTTTTGGTGCGAGAGACGGGACTTGATGGGCTCCGCCCATCATTCGCTGCGTTTCACTTGCGAACACCCGATTGTGTTCGCCTTCGGCGAGGGGGTTCAAGTCCCTACCTAATTTCTGACATAAAAATAAAGAACCTACACTAAAGTGTAAGTTCTTTATTTGGTGCGAGAGACGGGACTTGAACCCGTACGGGATTACCACACGCCCCTCAAACGTGCGCGTCTGCCGATTCCGCCACTCTCGCGAGTGCTTTAATACTATACCACCGAGAATATGTTTTGTCAACACTTTTTTCAAAAATTTTTTATTTTATTTTTTCTCTCCACGAAATATATATTTCTTCTGTTTCCTGTTGGGCTTTTACAAGCATTTTTTTAATATCTTCAATACTATTTTCTTCCAGGACATCAGTAACGGCGTTGAATAAGTGATAATACATTTTCTGATACATTTCCATTTTGAAATTTCCCCTTAAAACAAAAAATGCGCAGCCGAAGCTACGCACGAAAAACACAACTCCGCGCAGCGACGCCAAACGCTCTGGTTTAAGAGAGGTCAGGTTTCGCAGTCAACTTACATTATCATAACTGAAAGTTGTAGGGACCTCCCACCATCGCAAGCGATGGTCCCCCCTCCTCCAGAGCAGGAGGGTGTGGTTATCGCTGACATAAAGTAAAAGCTTCGCAATACATTAACTGTACCGCGAAGCCTTTTAATTTGCAATTTGCCATTTTCAATTTGCAATTACAATCGTTTGAAAGCGGAGCTTCCCCTCAATTTTGAATTGTGAATTTTAAATTACTTAGATAACGCCCTTTTTGAGAATAATGTTTGCATAAAGAGCCTTTTCAGAAGTAGCAATAATTGCGTATGCTTCCTTTGCTCTGTCGTAGAAAGCGAAGCGTTCGATTTCGGACATCTTTGTCTCGCCGTTGTTCTTGTTTACGATATCCTGATACTCTGCCCAGATTGTGGGAGTGGGATCGCCCTTAGTTGTAGCCATAAGCATTACGGGAGAGTCAACATATGAGTCAAGGGGCATAAGCTGAAGAATGGCATCAAGAAGCTCGGGCACATTGTGACCGTCGCAACGGATAAGTCTCTGTGCATTGGATGCTGCAGGGAAGTTACCGTCACCGATAACGATCTCATCGCCGTGACCCATTTCGTCGAGAATCTTAAGAAGCTCGGGTGAAATAATATTAGGAATTCCTTTTAACATAAATATACCTCCGGTATTTTATATTGCCTGGGCAATAATTATTTTTTAAGTTGTCTTATATCTTCGCCGACAAAGTCAATAACCTCAAATGAGTTAAGTC
>JAZNTG010000051.1:0-5673 GCA_045591645.1 Acutalibacteraceae bacterium
GGGGAAAGTTATTATGTGGTCCAGAAAAGCTAATCAATCATAGAACCGTCCCCTGATTGTTGAACATAATACTTGCCAAAAATTTAGCCCAAATCAGCAAGCAGTTATTGAGTTGGCCAGAGAAAGTAGAAATGGATTGAGTAGAAGTGAAGCTGAAACATTGGTAGGATGGGCAAAAGAATATGGAATAAAAAACGTTCATGGTCCAATGATACATCCTAACAGGAGTGGTTTTTGGAGTTTTACAGAGCACATTAAAATATTCAATGAACATATACCTATAAAATAAAGGAGTGTATTATGACAAAGGTAAATATCATTTTTGATAATATTTTTGAAGATGCGGATATCATCGCTGTACCTGACGAAATTGCATCTCATATTGAAGCGATAGGACAAGAATTTTTAAATTGGGTTCCTAATGCGAAAGATTGCGATTATTGGACAATTGTTGATGGACAAAAATACTCAGTTGCAGAAACTGATGGATTTATTAAATGGTTAAATTTATGTTATTGTTCAAAAACAGAAAAAGCGTATGTTGAGAAAAGAAATACAAACTATTGTCCTGAATATAAGACTATCGAATTTTAGGACACGTCTCAATCAGGGGACGGTTCTATGATTGATAGGACAGGGGACGGTTCTCTGTCTTACTGTCTTAAAAGAAAAACTGTGCAGAAATAATCTGCACAGTTTTTACTGTCTTTAGCGCCCCCTCGCTATTACCGAGCGGTTTTTCTGTTAGTAATAATGAATGGTGTTTTATGGTACAATTCATATTTTTGGTGAAGTTTGTTCTACCTTAATGCATAATGCTAAGGTGCTTTTTTACTTCCAACAAGCTTTCGCATATCTTATATGCGAGGGCTTTTTCTTTTTCACGGGGAGGATTCATATCGGGAACCATAAATACTCTCATTCCTGCCCTCGCCGCAGCTTCAACCCCGAGGTATGAGTCCTCGACTGCATATGTACAGCTCGGCTTTGCGCCGAGCTTTTTTGCGGCTTTGAGATATATTTCGGGGTCGGGCTTGCTTTTTGTGATATCATCTCCGCAGACGGTAGCATCGAAGTAGGGGAGAAAACCAGCTTTTTTAAGGTGTCCCTCTGCCGAAGCTCTTGTTGTAGAGGTTGCCAGTGCAATTTTATATCCGTTTTCTTTCAGATATTTTAAAAGCTCCTCAGCACCATTTTTGAGCGGGATGCCGTTTTTATCAATCTGCTCCCTCATCCACTGTCTCATTTCCTCGCGTCTGGCTTCAAACGGATAGTTCTCACCGAAAAAGTGCTTATAAAGAATCTTTGCGGTGGGAAGTGTCGCTCCGCAGGTAGTTGGATAGAATTCATCAACATCATCGTTTTCGCCGTATTTGCGGCTGACGGCACGAAGTGCTTCCATAGTCAGGTATTCGGTGTCGAAGAGAACGCCGTCCATATCGAATACAAATGCCTTTTCCAAATTTAGTCAAGCTCCTTTTTACCTGTGTAAAGCTCGTAGTATCTGCCGCCCTGTCTTAGCAGGTCATCGTGATCTCCGCGTTCTATGATCTCGCCCTTTTCAAGAACCATTATAGCGTTTGAATTGCGGACGGTTGAGAGCCTGTGTGCGATAACAAAGGTTGTGCGGTTTTTCATAAGTCGATCCATGCCGTGCTCAATATGACGCTCGGTTCTGGTATCGACCGAGCTTCTAGCCTCGTCAAGAACAAGTATAGGAGCCTTGGAGATTGCAGCTCTTGCAATATTGAGAAGCTGACGCTGACCTTGGGATAGGTTGGCACCGTCGCCCGTTATCATAGTGTCATAGCCGTTTTCAAGTCTCATAATAAAGGAATGAGCCGAGGCTGTTTTTGCGGCGGCAATAACCTCTTCGTCGGTCGCGTCAAGACGTCCGTAACGGATATTTTCCATAACGGTGCCTGTAAAGAGGTGTGTGTCCTGCAATACCATTGCTATATTTGAACGAAGCACTTCACGCGGATAATCCTTGATATCTACACCGTCTATAGTGATCTCACCATCATTAATATCATAAAAGCGGTTCAAAAGATTGGTGATAGTTGTCTTGCCCGCGCCTGTAGATCCGACAAAGGCGATCTTCTGACCGGGCTTTGCATAGATGGAAATGTTTTTGAGAACAGTCTTATCAGGTGTATAACCAAAGCTGACGTTTTTAAGCTCAACATGACCTTTTATCTCGGTGTTTATCTCACTGCCTTCGCGATCAGGCTCCTCGGGATCCATATCCATTACAGCAAAAACACGTTCTGCTCCTGCAAGCGCTGAGAATATAGCGGTCATCTGCTGAGATATCTGATTTATTGGCATATTGAACTGCCTTGTATAGTTTGCAAAAACGGTAAGAGCACCTGGGGTAAAGCCGCTGGTCACCATCATAATACCGCCGACACCTATAGTTACACCGTAGCTTATCATACTTACGTTATGCGTAACAGGCCCCATAATTCCGCCGTAGAACTGCGCTTTAAACTGCTTATCGCGCATATCGTCGTTAAGCATACCGAATTCCTCGATACAGGACTGCTCGTGGTTGAATACCTTTATGACCTTCTGACCCGTTACAGTCTCTTCGATATAACCGTTTACGGCACCGAGAGCTGCCTGCTGACCAGAGTAATATTTTCTGGAAGACTTACCGATCATAGCACCGCAATATACAAATATCGGGATAAAGAACACCGTGATAAGGGTCAGTATCCAGTTTGTTGTTATCATAAAGAACAGAGTTCCGACGAGTGTTACAGCACCCGAGAAAAGCGCCGTTACCGAGTGGTTCAGCATCATATCGATATTGTCGATATCGTTTGTAAAACGGCTCATAACCCCGCCTGTGGGGTTTTGGTCAAAGTATTTTACCGGCAGAGTTTGTAGCTTACAGAAAAGCTCATTTCTTATCTTCTCAAGAGTGTTTTGAGTGATAGACAGCATAAGTCTTGACTGGAGATAGGAGGATACTATGCCTATTAAATAAACCGCGCCCAGAAGAAGTATAGCCGTTATAACATAGGTGAGGACCTCAGCAAAACGACCGCCTTCCATAATACCTGAAATAAATGGTATTTCGGTAAGCCTTTCAATCAGCTGATCCATCTTTACCGCCATAATACCGTCCTTAGCCTCGGTCGGCACCTGACCTATGCGGTTGATTATGGGAAGCAGGGTAAACGAGCCGATAAGTGAGGTGACAGCACTTAGCAGCATACAGCAAAGTACGACAATAAGCTTAGGTATATGCGGATTAAAGTAGGCGAGCAGACGGGTGACGGTCTGTTTAGTGTTCTTGGGCTTACCGCCCATACGTCCTGCCATCGGACCTCTGCCCGGGCCTCCCATCATAGGGCCCTTTTGCGTCGCTTTTGATGAGGAGGAATACTGCTTTTGCAGTTCTTCTAATGTTCTTTTAGCCATTATTTATCCTCCTTCTTATCCATTTGTGAGTAGTATATCTCACCGTATTCGGTACAGCTTTTGAGAAGTTCTTCATGAGAGCCTACGCCTGTAATTTTGCCCTCGTTCATAACTACTATGGTGTCACATTCCTTAACCGAAGAGATGCGCTGAGCGATTATTATCTTTGTAGAGCCAGAGAGCTCTTCGCGGAAGGCTCTTCTTATCATAGCCTCGGTCGCGGTGTCCACCGCGCTCGTAGAATCGTCAAGAATCAATATTTTTGGCTTTTTAAGAAGCGCACGGGCAATACAAAGTCGCTGCTTTTGTCCGCCAGAAACGTTTACACCGCCCTGTTCAAGCTCGGTTTCATAGCCGTCTTTAAAGCTTTCGATAAAGCCGTTAGCCTGAGCGTACTCAGCGGCTTTTCTAAGCTCCTGGTCTGAAGCCGCTTCATCACCCCAACGCAGGTTTTCTTCAATAGTACCTGAGAAAAGAACGTTCTTCTGAAGCACCATTCCGACACCCTCACGCAGATGATAAAGCGAATAATCCTTAACGTTTACACCGTCGATAAGCACCTCGCCCTCATCAACATCGTAAAGACGCGGTATCATAGAAACAAGTGTGGTCTTTCCGCAGCCCGTTGAGCCGATAATACCTACCGTCTGACCTGCTTCAATAGTCAGGTCAACATCGTCAAGCACCTTGCCCTCGCTGTTTTTATAGTAGCGAAAGCCGACCCTTTTAAACTCTATTTTTCCGTCTTTAACGGTAAGCTCAGGATAGGCGGCATCAGTATCGTTAAGATCAATATCCTCGTTCAGCACTTCCTTAATACGCTTAGCGGAGGCGAGTGCTCGAGAGGACATCATAAGCATCATCGTGACCATCATAAGGGAGGAGAGTATCTGTGTTACATAGGTAATGAATGCCGAAAGGTCGCCGATCTCCATACCGCCGATAGTGCCTGCCTCACCGAGTACGATATTAGAACCGAACCACAGGACAGACAGTGTAGTGATATTCATAAACACCGTCATAACGGGTCCCAAAAATATCATGATCTTCATAGCCGACATACCCGACTGTTTTAAATCGCGGTTTACTTCGCGGAACTTTTCGGTTTCGTGAGTCTCTCTGACGAAGGATTTCACAACTCGAACATTGGTTATATTTTCCTGAACGGTGTTATTAAGCCTGTCAATTTTGGTCTGCATCTTAGCGAAACGGGGGAATCCCTTTGAGATTATTAAAAGTATGGTGATAAGCATCAGAGGAATTGTCACAAGTAAAACCACCGAAAGATCGGGTCGCATCGTCACCGCCATTATGATCGCACCTATAAGCATACCCGGTGAGCGCAGACACATCCTCAGCAGCATATTTACAAAATTCTGAAGCTGGGTAACGTCGTTTGTAAGGCGTGTGACCAGCGAGCCTGCCGAAAACTTATCAATATTAGCAAAGGAAAACCTTTGTACCTTAGAAAAAACATCGTCGCGAAGATCTGCGGCAAAATTTACCGAAGCCTTTGCGCCAAAGTAGGCACCGCCTACACCGCCGACCATCATAAGTACTGCCGTCAGTATCATAAGACCTGCCGTACCGATACTGCCGCCGACTGTAAGACTGCCGTCGTTTGCGCCGTTTATAACGATAGCAAGGAATTTCGGCATAAGCACCTCGCCGATAACCTCAACTATCATACAAATGGGACCTATTATAAAATAGGGAAGATAGGGCTTTACATATTTAAACCATTGCTTCATTATAAATTACCTCTCTTCAAAACTGCTGATTATCTTGGTAAGGAGTCGGTCAAGCTCGCAAAGCTCCTGCTCGGTCAAAGAATCATAGGTAATACGATCCAGCTCATCAAAGGTCGATTTTGAGAATTCGACGACCTTGCGGCCCTTGTCGGTTATTGATATCATATTCTGTCTTACGTCCGACTCGTTTGTCTGTCTTGTGATATATCCGTCGGCTTCAAGCTTTTTAAGACTCGTCGCGACCGCCGCTGGGCTTATCTCAAAGCGGTCGGCTATCTCACGCTGGGTCGGAGTCTTCTCACAACGGTGCAAAAACATCAGCAGCATATGCTGACTGCGGTGTATTTCACAGTTGCTCATACGCTTCTCTACAGCGCTGCGGTGCAGACGGTTTATCTTCATAAACTTGTGATGAACCTCGTGAAAGGTTGGATGTTTTACGGTAGTATTCACATTTTCCCTCCAAAACAGTTAACTAGTTAATTATTAA
>JAZNTG010000052.1:0-1836 GCA_045591645.1 Acutalibacteraceae bacterium
TATCGCCGTCTGTTTTTTTGCGATATATTTCTTACTCGCGGCTTCAACGACTTCAGGATCTGTGCTTTGCAGATCACGAATATTCTCCAGTTCCTGCGCATATTCCCGCGATGCCACAGCCGCTTTATTTATCTCTGAAACAGTGCCGCCCGATGATTTAATTGCTTCTCTGACCTTACCGACCCACTCAGAATCGAAATACTGTTCATATTCGTCGAGGATCCGACTAATTTTATTAGCATCATTATTTATTGCAGACTGAGCAGAAGCTACGTTAGTTTCCCATTCCGCTGCATCAGACCTATATCCGTGATATTTATCATATCCATATCTCGGATCGTTTATCTCGTTCATTCTTGCATTATAGTCTGAAACAAGCTTGTTACTGTTATTTGTCCAACGGTTAATAACCGTATTAAGCCGTTGCGTAATATGCGGCAGCTCTTGCTGTTGTTTCTGCTTAACTCTTGTCGCATAGTCTTTAGCAGCTTGTGCTGGATCGTATAAAACTTTACTCATATTTTTCACCTCAAATTCGACATTATTTAGTAACTGTTATTGCACTAAATGCTGCCCCTAGGTTTTGTCCACGAAGTATTCCTTCAGAATTAAGTCTTGCTATTTCTTTCTTAATTACACCTATGCTTAAGCCTTCATCTCTCATATTTTCAAAATACTCTTTCCATTCATAAGGTCCCCAACCCTCATAAGCGATCTTTTCGTATCCAATTGATTGCAAAAAATCCATTCCGCCTCCATACTGCCCAACATAGTTGCGAATATATTTTTCTATATCATCGTCACTATAGTATGATGAACCATTTTCATTCTTTTTTGTGATTATGTCTATAAGGGCAGTTTTGGCCGCAGCCTGCTTTTCAATCGCCTCATTCTGCGCCTTGATCCTCTCATTCTCCGCCTCAACATCCGCATTATAAGCCTCAAGGCCGTAGTTCTGCGCGGCTGTTTCACGTTCAGAGTCCCACTGTGCAACCGTAGAATTGTATTCAGCTTCATTCTGAGCAACGGTAGCGTTGTAATTGAGTGCATTTTCCTTCTGCGCGGATCTCATTGCCGCGGCAAGAGTATCCACAGCCTTCTGTCTCTGCTTCATCAGATCACCCTTCTGGTTGGCATATGAAAGCTGAACAGCGGTGGACTGAGTACGGTTCAGACCTGAATCGGTAAGACCCATTTCCGCCATACGACGTTCGATCTGTCGTTCATTGAGGACTCTCTGGACCTCATTCTTTTTCAGCTCGCTCTCATAGGTGTCCTCTGTGTCGGCTATCTGTGTACCGTAGTTTTCGTTTATCGCAGCATCACTCGCTTCTTTTGCATCAAGTGCGATCTTATTAGCTGCATCTGTTGTCTGCCTTAGCGTGTTTTTTTGAGTATCGTATGAGCTTTGAGTGTTTTTAAGATACTGTTTCACATAATCGTCTTTTGTAGCCATTATTTCAGCCCTCCTAAACTTTTATACTGCAACGAGATCGCATCGACCGACATATCTCCCTCAGACTCGAAACGAAGTCCTATCCGACAAGCTCGCTTATTTGCGGGACGAATAAGTCGATTCTGGAAATAACCTGCAGCATACTCCTGCGCCTCAGGCTCATCTATAACCATCTCTCCCTCATCGGCCGCATTTTCTGTGATCACCGTTGTTTTTATCGGAACACCGCCGTTGGTACCAAACGCAACCTCTACCTTCGGGACGTTCTTTTTAACCGTCGGTGACCCAAAATCGAAAAACTTTGTCTGAAGCATTGACGGTATTTCTAATGGTTCCGCTTTACCATATTCAAAAGTTGGACCGATAGCGTTTAAATCGTA
>JAZNTG010000053.1:0-10134 GCA_045591645.1 Acutalibacteraceae bacterium
GGCAGACATTATGCCGTCAGATTCGTAGCAGCCGAGCAGCTTTTCTGCCTTTTTTTCAGGCCAGGTGTGAGCTAGGTAAACCTTGACCTTGCAGGGCTTGCTCGTCTTGCAAGAGAAATTGACCTTTGCCTTCCCTCTGCCCGCGGTAAGCGTTATTGCCCGAGCCTCTGTTATTTCAATATCATTTATTATATCGACCGTAACATCCTCGCAGAACCAGCCGTTATAGGGATCGATATTTCTGTGCCAGCGGAAAAGCACCTCAGGCGCACGTGGGTCGACCTGTATCTCAAGATGGTGCTTATTCTGCTTTCTAAGCGCCTCTGTGATATCAAGCTTCAACTGCTCAAAGCCGTCAGTGCGAGCTATTAGCTCTCCGTCAAGATATACTCTGCCGCCCGGGTCGAGCGAGCCGACGGTAAGGTATGCCTTAGCACCTGCTTCAGCTTCAAAGTCTTTTCGAAGAACTATCATCTTATCACAGTTGCGGTAATTACCTACCGAATACGGAAGGCTGACCTCGCCTACATTCTCTTCCTTGGCATCAGAACCCTCACATGGTGCGAAAAACTCAGTTATCTCACCCTTTTCGGTAACTATGCTTATAGGCTTTATTTTCCAATCACCCATCTGGAACATACCGCAAGAGAAGAAAAGCATATCGGGGATATTGGAGCATCTGACAGGTGCCTCTGCTTCTTCGCCGCCGTCAACGCTGACCTTATAGCTCTCCTCTGAGATCACCGCCTTTAGGGTATGCCACTTTCCAAACTGTAGGGTTTCCACCATAATAGGAGTCGGATTGTAGCGGTTGACCTGAGGATCCTGTATTTTGCACTCACCGTTAGGATAAATGTTAATATTAAATATCTCATCAATTCCAGAGCGCAGAGAGATCAGTCTGTGGGTGGTAACGTCACCGATCCTGTCAGATGTGATACCGCTATTAAATGCAGGATCCATATAAATCGAGACGGTTATTTCCTTTATCCTTTCGCTGCCTGAAAGCTTGTATGCAGCTCCCGGATTGGGTGGCAGCGGATCGCCTTTAAGGACAAGGGTATTGTCCTCTACGACAGCTCTGTCGGTATACAGGCTCCAATCCCTATATGCATATGATTTTTTGACAAGTGAAGCATTCATATGGGTTATATCTATCCTCTTGGATATCTTCGGCGATGCGATAGGAGCTGCTACCAGCTCAGATGCTCTCATAGCCTCCTCTTCGGTTACAGGCTTCTGGGACTCATCTGGTAAATTATTGGTTTTTTTGAGAAAATCTGAATAATGCACTAAAAAATCCCTACGCTGTTCAGGCGAAAAAACTTCGTTGTCGGTAAAGTCGACAAGTTCTCCGCAAAACTCAGGATCATAATAGAAAAAATCATTATTTTGTATTTTCATAATTTTCATCCTCCAAAATAAAAAGTTTCCTTACTTAAGAATACCATAAACAAAATAAAAAGGCAACATTTAGGACGCCGTTCATAGAGCGTTATCGCATAAAAATTGTGAATTTTGCGGTATTCTGTGTTAAAAAACCACGGTAACGCGTTACCGTGGTTTTTCGTTAAGAATTATATAGCTTACCCTCGGCTACATTGTTTGCATACTTGACAATGTTCTTGAAGTTGGATGAGCCGATAAGTCCCATTTGGTTACCGTTTACGACAGCCTGATAGCGGCCGTTCTGCGCTTCATAATACTCGATCACATAGGATACTGTGCCGTCCTTACGGGTCAGGGTTATCTTAGCCGCGGGCGTTTTTCCAGTAAGATCGGTCTGATCATAATTTATGACATTTATACCCAGCAAGAACTGATAATAGCTCTGGAATTCCTCGGGAGCCATTTCTTCTCCACCATTAACAGTTATTCCTGATACCACCTCGGCGTCGTTCTCATTTTTCTCAGTTCTAATGCCAAATACAGTCTTATTTCCGTCGGTCTCAATGGTAAATTGTGAAAGGCCTGCTAAGGTTTCGATAAATATAAACTGCGAGTAAATATCTTTTTTAGTGAGAGTAACGGGCGAAAGACTTGCAGACGATACTTTAAGTATAACATCCATATCGCTGGCAACAAGTGCATAATTCCCGTCTGCCTGAAGCTTTGCCTTAATTTCACGTTCCTGTTTGCCTGCTTTAATACTTACTTGCATATCCGGATCATCAAGTCCGAATTTTTTAATATCTTGCTCAGTCTTTGTCACACTGTAAAGACCCGTGCTTTCAATTCCGTTAGAGAAAAGCTCAACTATAGAAACAATTTCTACATCATTTCCGGCACGCTCAATAGGCTCCTCTATTTTATAGGTATTATAACTATAATCACCAGATCTGTCTACAGTGATGAATTTATATGTTTCATCAAGATTTGAATTTTTGAAGTAAATATAATCAAACTTAGCCAAAACTCCTGAGCTATAGTACTCTGCAGAGCCCTCAGTCTCGCTAAAGGCTTCAACGGTCAAGGCCTTTGTAAGCTCCATCTTATCATCAAGCTCCAGATCGGTTATGTGCTTGTTTCTGACAAGGTAAACCTTTGTACCGTTTGATACGGTAACATAGTATCCGCTCTGATCGGGCGACTGCTTTCCCACCGTAACAGTAAAAGCTTCGCCCTCGTTCGGTGTGATAACGATCGTATAGGCAGGCTTATCAAAGCCATAGAGGGCATCCTCTTCTACTGTCTCGCTGATAACTCTGGTATATTTAAGTCCGAGAGCGGCTTCGACTATTCCCTCTACAGTAGTCTCGCTGGAATATTCCTGTGCTATACTTTTTTCAAGCCAGATGCGGTTTGCTTCTTCGTTCTCTTTTACATAGAATTGAAGGTCTAGTTTTTCGCTTTTCAGCTCTACTTCCTTAAAAGCGTCGAAATTAAACGTCTCGGTTTTGGTAACCGTACCGTCTGTTCCTGTAGTGTCGTTGAGAGTGACATAATCGCTCAGCATATACCACTCGATAACCGCCTGTTCGGTGTCGTCATCCTTTGCGATCTCCGCAACAAGCATAACTATCGCAACGATAGCGGCGGCGAGTGCGACCAACACACCCGCGCCGAGCAGTATCTTTCTCCACAGCTTTGGTTTTTCTACCTTATCGTGCTTTTCCTCGGGAGCAGAAAATATGGTAGAGTTCTCAAAGGAATCCTCTTCCGCGAGAGCCTCTTCTCTTTTATCCTCGAAAGGAGTACTCATCGGCGGATCCTCCTTACGAATACGACTATTCCGCAAAGAATAAGAAGAACAGGAACGATCCACTGGAAAATGATCTGTATTGCATTAGCTGTGCTTTCTGTAACAGTATAGGTTTCACTCTCAAGCTTCTTCATAGCAAAGGTAAAGCCTGTATCTTCAGCGCCTATAACAAGATTTGCTGTATTGATAGCGGCGTAAATATTGTCGGCAGAGCTATAGTATTCAACAATATTTTGTGACACAAAGGAATCACTTGCGAAAGATACTACATAGCTCTTCTTCGGAACGCCGTCTATGTATTCTTCTTCACAGGAAATAATAACGCCTGGGCGCTGCTCAAGTACATCGTCATCAGAAGGCTCCCAATTTACACTCGAACCCAAAGGAGCTGCTGCAACAGCCTGGCTATATGTTTTGATCGGAACATATGTATCTCTGTTACCGTCTGACTCATAGGTTGTAGAAATAGCTGCCGCAGAGCCTATAACATATGTCGAGGTGTTGCCTAAGACGGCATCCAATATGTCATTGCTGTCGGTAGTTTTGGTATAAATCATAGTCATCGGATCGCTCGGAAGACGTGTCTGACTGTTAGTGTCAAACAAAACGCCTTGGTTTACCGCAATTCCCCATTCTTCAAGATAACTATAAAGATTGGGCAGAGCAGGTGAGGAAATATTTGCAAAGAAAAGAAGACCTCTTCCTCTGTTTCCGTTATTGTAGAGCCAAGCATCAATAGCCTCAAGCTCGCTTATAGCAAAATCCTCGGTAGGCGATGATATTATGAGCATAGAATAGTCATCAGATATTTCGCTGATCATAGTATCTGTGATACCCTCAATTTCATAGTTATTAAGGGTAAGCATACCTGTGAAATACTCTGTCGCAGTCGGTGTGCAATGGGTCTCAAAAACGCCAACCTTATAGGTTTCTGTAGCTACAACCTTACCGATAGCGCTTGAAACTGCGCTTTCAAAATAGTTACCGCTTACAACATAAGATCCTGTAGAATAACCGTAATAATAGGCATAAGGGTCGTTAAGATGGTAAAGATCGTCATACGCTACCAATGTGTCGCGTATGTTTTCCTTTCCGTCTATCATATGCTTTGCCGACACAATAATGTCCCCATACTTTAAGCCGTAATCGCCATACTCAGAGATAAGCTTTGCTGACTCAGGATCCTGAAGATCGACATATTCGACTGTAATGTTATCGGAATAAACTTCGTACAGATCTAAAAAACGAAGCGTTTGCTCGTAATAATCGACCCCCGACTCTGAAACACCAAAGCCCTGTCCTGTATAGTAATCAAGATAGGAAAGATAGTTTTCCCTAGAAGCACAAACCGTAAGTGTTACAGGAATCTGAATAGACTGAAGAAATTCAATGTTTTCTGCAGTCAATGTGTTTTCGCCCTTTAGAGAAATATCAATATCAAGATTTACTCTCTTTGCAAGCACACCGAAAAGAACATTTACGGCAATAGCTGCTGCAATTACGATAGCGGATATGGCAAGCGCATAAGTGCCGTATTTCATCTTTGCCTTATTAACAAACTTCTTTTTCTTTGCTGTAACTCCCTCGGCTACAGTCCCTTTCTCAGCATCGCTCATTTCAGGTTTTTCTGAAAGTTTTTTCTTTGCAAATTTCACTGTCGCCACCTCCTTTAAGCCCATCTGCGCTTCTCAATGGCGCGAACTGAAAGGAAACAGAATACGCCTGTAAGAGAAAGCAGATAAACAACATCCGTAATTCGGAAAACACTTTCCATAAAGTTATTATACATATCAAACAGCGATGCATACTCTGCAATCGAAAGCGCCCACTCGGCAGTAACTAAGCTTGAGAGCGATGGAGCCAACATTAACAGCAAGAAAATAACGAGCGTGAGTATGCACGAAATCACCGAGCTTTCGGTAAGAGATGAAACAAACATTCCTATCGAAATCAAAACCGCTCCTAAGAGCAGAATGCCTAAAAGTGCATTAAGGTATGTAAGCCAATTTACAGAAACCTTTGCAGCTATGATTATTTGGAATAGAAGGGTCGGTAAAAGTGAAATAGCAAAAACGCAAAAGGTAGCCAAAAACTTTCCAAGTACTATCTTTCCGATAGTTACAGGCGCAGTTAAAAGTGCCTGATCCACCTTAAGCTTTCTATCCTCCGACAACATTCTCATTGTAAGTACAGGAATAATAAATGCCATAACTGTAGGAAGAATACCTAAGACCAATGAAATGTCTGTGCCGCCGCCGCTGTAAAGAACCGAAAAGAACATACCCTCAAAGAAAAGGATTATAGCGGTAAAAACATAGCCTATGGGAGAAGTGAAATATGAACGGAATTCTCTTTTAAATATCGCTGTCATTACTTACTTCCTCCTTTTTCTTCATTTGTAACGACCTCGTTGGTCGCCTCACCGATAACGGCTTCGCCCGATTCAAGGTCTATCTTTACCTTAGCGGCAGGCTTCTCAACCTTTTTCTTGGTATCATTAAGTATAACAGCATTATCCGATACGTCGGTAAGACGAAGGAATATCTGCTCAAGGTTAAGCTCGTTGGAATAGAGCGAAAGAATGGTCTTGTTACGCTCAGTCAGTCTTTCACTGACATGGCGGCGAAGGTCCACACCCGGCTTTGGCTCGATTACAAAGTCGCAGGTGTTAGGCTCCTTCATGCCAAGAGAATTCAGCGATTTTATACCGGGTACGGTAGAAAGGATCTTATAAAGCTCCTCCTCGCGACCGACCGCGCGAACGGTTAAAGAATGGTCGGTAGAAAGGGTCTTTGAAAGATTGTCCTGAGTATCGTCAGCAACGATATCGCCGCGGTTAATGATGATAACTCTCTTACAGATCTCCTGAATTTCGGAAAGGATGTGCGAAGAAAGTATGATAGTGTGGTTTTTACCGAGACGAACGATAAGGTTTCTTATCTCCTTGATCTGCTTTGGGTCAAGTCCGACCGTCGGCTCGTCCAGTATCAGCAGATCAGGGTTTCCGATAAGCGCCTGAGCAATACCTACGCGCTGGCGGTAACCTTTCGAAAGATTCTTTATAATGCGGTTTTGAACGTCCTCTATACGGACAAGCTTCAGTATCTCGTCAATATGAGGCTTCTTTGGGAATTTAACCTTTTTAAGATCATACATAAAGTTAAGATATTCTCTTACGGTCATATCCGTATAAAGAGGCGGCAGCTCAGGCAGATAGCCTATTCTTCTCTTTGCCTGCTCCGGCTGCTCGACGATATCGAAGCCGTCAATCGTAACGCTGCCCTCTGTCAGGGAAAGATAGCCTGTCATAATGTTCATTATGGTGGACTTACCTGCACCGTTAGGTCCGAGAAAGCCTACGATCTCGCCCTTCTCGATAGAGAAGCTCGCATTCTTTACAGCAAGATGATTTCCGTATTTTTTGCTGAGTCCGGATACTTCTATCATAGCACGTTTACTCCTTTGAATGTATTTTCAACCAATGATAATTTATCAAACAAATTTACGCAATTTGTAAATAAACTTTTAACTTTGAAATTTTCTTAAATATTATACTTGATAACGCTGTAAAAATCAATCTTTAATAAATTACCAAAAGAAAAGTTTTTAAATTTAGTGCTTGACAATAAAGAAAGGCTATGCTATAATATCATTCGCGCACAAAGCGCACAATCGAATATGGGAGAGTTCCCGAGTGGCCAAAGGGGACAGACTGTAAATCTGCTGCTTTCAGCTTCGGTGGTTCGAATCCACCCTCTCCCACCAAAAATCCTCGTAACGTATGTTACGGGGATTTTTACTTTTTACCTTTTACCTCTTCACTCTTACTTCAAACAAGCTCCTACGAGGATTTTTGGGAAGTAATAAGTAAAAAGTAATAGGTAAGAAGTTCGGTGTCTGCTTCGCAGACGGATATAAAAATCTCCATCAGTGTGGATTCGAACCACCGAAACCGCAATACATCTTGTTTGATTTATTGTTTTATGCTATGCTTGTGCTACAATAGGGACAAATATAACCTTGCCTTGTTCTTTTCATCAAAACTAATAATGCAGGGCAGGAATAACTGTCATACTATACTTTAATGTAGCCTTGTAAAACAAGGAAAAGTATGGTATGATTTCATATATAGAGGTGTGATTTTTGTCATACTTAAAAATCAAGTATATATTTTAAGGATGAGACAATGAAATTCAATGATTATTGGAAAATTCCTCGAAATGCGAAAAAGTTCTTTTCACCAAAACAGGAAAAAGAACTAAAAGCAAAATACGGAATATGGTATACTTTTCATACAATTCTATCAATAGTGATTCTCTTATTTCCATTTTTTGTATTTTTGTTTCTATCTCCAAGTAATGCTTTTGAGCCGACAACTCAAAGTAGTAATTTGCTCGGTGCGATTGGCGGTATTATTGGATTAATAGGTTCATTTTCAATTGGTGTCGGTTTGGTAAATATATTTATGACTCTTGTAAAACAATATCTTGGTCATATTGTGACCTTGGTTGCTATTGTAGGCGGAATATTGTTAGATATATTGGGTTTATATGTGTTCTCATTAGTAAGATAATCGGTTTTTTAGAGCAAATATGATTAACAAAGAAACATTTTGTTCCTAACTTAACACAAGCATATAATAAACTCACAGATAAACTATAATTTATCGGTCAAATTACACTCTACCGTAGGTTTACTTCTCCTCACTAAACTGATGGTATGTGTTTTTTCTTCTCCTAATTATCTATACTGAAAGCGAAAGGAGGTACCTTATGGACCAAATAAAAATCGGAAGATTTATTGCCGAGAGCAGAAAAAAGGCAAACTTAACGCAAATGCAGTTGGCAGAAAAACTGAACATCACCGATAAAGCAATATCCAAGTGGGAACGCGGCGTGGCAATGCCCGATACTTCGATAATGCTTGAACTCTGTGATATCCTTAAAATCAGTGTAAATGAATTATTAAGTGGGGAGAAAATTAGTATGGAAAACAATAATCAGAAAAACGAACAGCTTTTGCTGGATATGGCAAAAGAATTAGAGAAGAAAAATAAAACGGTTTGGTCTTCTATGTGGGCAATTTTGCTTGTAAGTATGACCGCCCTAATTGCAGGTATCTTTATTGCCAGATTTTTAATACACGAAGAGATATGGCAGCTTATCACAGTTCTCGGACTTTGCGTAATATTTTTGCCACCGTGCTTCTACGCATTAAAGCTTGAGGTCAGTGTAGGTGCTTACAAGTGTAAAAATTGCGGTCACGAAATTATGCCTACATATACACAGGCACTTAATGCGATGCACATGGGAACTACCCGTTACTTAAAGTGTCCTAAATGCAATAAACGCACTTGGTGCAAAAAGGTGTTAAAGAAGTAAACTCCAATTCGTAAAGGCGATATCCGTATGACTTTTGCGCACCCAGTTGCACAGGGGAACGGCTTTCATAGGTTTGATTTTATCTCTTGCACTTTTATTTAAAGACTGATATAATGGAATAGGTTAAGCGAAACAATTCTGTTTCGCTACAAAATCTTTGATTTTGCGACAAATTTTTAGTAAAAATTTGTCCTATCCCATTGCAATGAGTGTTGTGCAAAATTAAATATTAGAATTTAATTTTGCTGAAGCCACTTGTGAAGTGGCTTGTCGGAACGCTTTTGAGCGTTTCGACTAACTACAATCATTATAATATGGGTATCAGTTACGGGCCCGTAGCTCAGCTGGGAGAGCGTACGGTTCGCATCCGTAAGGTCGAGAGTTCGATCCTCTTCGGGTCCACCAATAAAAAGGAAGTCAGACCGTAAGGTTTGGCTTTTTTTATTTTGTATATCTCCCGAAAGGATCGAACTCGGGAGAGTCTGTCGTTAAGAAAAACAGTGTGGTACACTGTTTTTTAGACAGAGCGGTGAAGTCGGGTACCGAAATTCGTAAGAATTTGGGTCGACGAGCCATCAGTATGCGAAGCGAAGCCGCAGACGGTCGATCCTCTTCGGGCCCACCAACAAAGAAACCTCTTTTGTCTACCAAGACAAGAGAGGTTTTCTTCTTATTGTAACGCCATCGGCAGCCAGAAACGGTTGTCGGGGGCGCTTTTTGCGTTTGGTTGAAAAATCTATAATTTTGTGATATAATCTGTTCGATAAATAAGAATTTTTCGAACATCAATCCATATTTTTTCAAAAGGGTATTGACTCTCACGCTCCGTCATAGTGTATGCTCTTGTTGTGAGGTGATAAAATTGAAAATGCAGATTAAAGAATTTGCCGATTTTACGGGTGTAAGTGTGCGCACACTGCATTATTACGATGAAATAGGATTGTTGATGCCAGCCTTTGTTGACAAAACTACAGGCTATCGCTTTTACGACGAAAAATCTTTTCTTCGTATGCAAGAGATTCTCTTTTACCGTGAACTTGACTTTTCCTTAAAGCGCATTGAAGAGATTTTGTCATCCCCAAATTATGACAAAATCAAGGCACTGAACGAGCAAAAACAACTTCTCACACTCAAAAAAGAGCGGTTAGAGCGGTTAATTTCTGCTATTGACGGTGCCGTGAAAGGAGAAAACGTTATGACAGCATTCGATAACAGCGAATTTGAAAAATACAAGGCTGAAGCTAGAGAAAAATGGGGCAAAACGGATGCATACAAGGAACATGCAGAACGGACTAAGAACTACTCCAAGCAGAAGTGGAATGACCTTGCCGAGGGAATGGACCATATTATGGCAGAGTTTGCACTCTGCATGAGAAAGGACGAAAGTCCTGATTCCACTGAAGCACAAGACCTTGTAAAAATGCTGCAGAACCATATCACCGAGAATTACTATCTTTGTACAAACGAAATACTGGCAAGTCTCGGTCAGATGTATGTAGCGGACGAGCGCTTTACGAACAACATTGATAAGCACGCTGACGGTACTGCTAC
>JAZNTG010000054.1:0-6831 GCA_045591645.1 Acutalibacteraceae bacterium
CAATACAAATCCGGCAACCGTAAGGATCGCCGACAGACATAGTATGAAAAACGGCTCCATATACACAAGCTCTGCTCTATCGGGATTCGCGAGCACTCTTGCCTCACCTACGAAAAATATAAAATTGATAACAAAAAACCACGAAAAAGAAAGTATATACAAAGCGAGAAACACCTTGTATACCGTACTTTTCGTATCAATTATCTTAAAACCTCGGCGCTCTCTGTATTTATGTACACGGTTCAGCACGGCTTGATTTATTTTCATCGCGTTACTCCTTGCAGTTTTTAACTAATACACAGTATATAACATTCGACAGGATTTTTCAAGTAATACGATCTTAAAAGTTACCCCTTCTTTTTGATGATTTTACTACCGAAAAATCCGCAAACTACTCCGATTGCAAGTGCCAGGGTGCCAATAACCGGCAACCACCACCAAGCAATACCGCCTTCAGCTTTGGGAGTGGTATCATCAGGTTTAGTATCAACCGGTTCGTCTGTTACAGGTTCATCGGGAAGCTCTTCTACAGAACCGTCATGTGCCGCTGCTCGCTTTACAATTACTGTGTATGTTTTCTTATCACCATTCTCAGCAGTGCAGATTACTTTAACAGGGTTATCCTGTCCTGCAGCAAGAGTGTCGCCACCAACTACTTGTACGGACGCCTTGTCATCTGCCGCAGAACCACTGATCTTAACACTTGTTGTTTCGTAAGGCAACCAGACCACATACGTGGTTGTATCGGCACTAAATACAGGCGAAAGTAGAAAACCATCGACCGAAATTCCGCTAAGTTTATTATCAGAACTTGCCACATAGTTCGGATCTGCAGCTCTCTTTACCGAAATGGTATATGTCTTTTTAGAACCGTTTTCCGCTGTAACGGTAACCGTTACTTTGGTAGTTCCGTTAGGTGTAAGATTAGGGCTATTAATAGAAACCTTTGCTTTTCCATCAACAGCAGTTGCGCTAACATTGAGCTTAGACACCTCAAAAGGAACACTTGCACTATAACTAGTTGTTCCTGCGGTAAATGCTGGAGAAATTGTAGCATTGCTGACAGTTAAAGTTGCAAGGTTGTTATCGGTTGCGAGCGGTGCTGCGACTGTTTTGGAATATGTAACAGTTCCTACATTAGCATCTGCGCTACCATCAGAGGCTGTAACTTCTGTATAAGAAATTTTAATGTTAGTTCCTGCCGCAACGTTCTTAACTTTAAATGTAACTGTAAATAATGTTTTATTGCCGTTAATAGGATTGGTTAGATTGTTATCGTAAGCAACAAAGTTATTTCCGTTAAATTCAACAGCCCAAGGCGCGCTGATTTTTTGCGTCGTTCCCGATAAGGTAACTTGGCTACTGTCATAGGAAAGAGTTCCCGAAGCACCGAAAATACCGCTACCGTTGAGATTAAAACTCAATGTGATGGTATCTCCTGCACGAACTGTACCGGGACCTGTTAAACTTGCACTTGCGCTTGCTGCCGAAACGGCGATTGGCAACATAAATACAAAACATATTATTAAACTCAACACTATTGAAACTATTTTTTTCATTGTTTACGCTCCGCTTCTATTGGATTATTGTACTCTTACCGAGTATATGTGCTTTGATCTGTATAAAATCTGTAATTGTAATCTTACCATCCTGGTTTGTATCTGCCTTGGCTGCAGTATTTATATCCGTCAGAGTACTTTTTCCCAAAATGTGTGCTTTCACAGCCAACATATCGGTTATCGTTATTTTTTCGTCGCCGTTAATATCGCCGCGCATTCCTTCGTATACCCTTATATAATACGTATCGCTTTCGCCGCCATATCTAACTCTTATAGCTTGTGAGCCGACCAAACTGTTATCATATCCCGAAACCATATCCTCAGTCATATTTATAGTTTCACTGTCACCATCTTTATAATAAACACAAATTTTTCCGCCCGTTATATCTAGGGAATCTGTTCCCTTTTTATATGACATTTTAGTTGGCAATGTAATTATCTTTATAGATTCTACCGGTCGGGGCTCAATTTTGAATTCTTTTTCGATTGTTCCGGTGTAATAATCACCTTTACCTGTAATAATAAGTGTTGCGGTTCCGACATTTATGTTGTTTTTATACGAAATATCATAATATTCTTCGGGAATGACGCCACCGTAACAACTCCAAACCCTGAATTCGTCTTGAGTTTTTGGTGTGCCGTCAAACACAAAGTTCTTAATTGCAAAAGATGATGATACAGAACCACCTCCGGATATAGGTTTAGGCGGAGTCATTAAAACAGCATTAGCCATATTAAACTTCACGATCTCATAATTGACTTTACAAGTCTTGAAATACTCTCCGCTTCCGTAAATACATATTTCGGCATTACCTATACCTTCACTTGAATACTCAACAAAATAGTCTTTATCTTTTTCAAGCGTATATCCGTGATCTTTTACAATAACTGTGGGCCAGCTCTCGGTATATTCTACCTGCGTTTTACTAATTGTTACATCACATTCGTTAATATCCGTAAGCAAACCGCTTATTGGTATTTTCCGCAACTGCGGCCACTGATAATCAGAATCCGTATCCATCTGCCAAACATTATCAAAATCAAAGCCTGCATAAGTTTCTTTTGAAAGCATTTCATCTGCAGTACAAACCGTTGAATATGTATTAGCTTTTGACGCTGTATCAAGACAATAGCAATTATTTATTACAGATCTGCCAGCGGTACCGCCAAATATGCCGTAACCAATTGAAAATGCTTTTTGAATCTCACCCATATTATAACAATTCTCGACAGTCACGTTGGTCGATGCTTCTGCAACAATTCCGGCCGAAGAACTGCCGTCGATGCGCGCGGTGTTGAAACAATCAGAAATCTTACCGACACCCGTTACGTAACCTACTATGCCCGCTGAATCAGTTCCTGAACCAGCGTCTACCGCACCGGTATTAAAACATTTATCGAAATTATTTCCGTTTCCCGATATGCCACCTGCGCTATTATAGTTTGAAGAATTCGGAACTGTAATACTTCCTAAATTATAACTCTCGTTTACAACTTTTGAGACACCGGCGATACCGCCGACTTTAAGATCGGAATAATGCGTTCTTTCTGAGTCCACATATATATTACCTGAATTCTTGCATAGCTCAGAGGTGCTTGTATGTCCTACGATTCCGCCTGCGCTAATGTATATATATCCTGTGCCTGTAGTTGGATTCACAGCAGATATATCGCCGAAATTACTGCATTTTACAGCAGAACCATAGCCTATGATTCCACCCACTTCAATGTAGCATCCGATTGCAGGAGCTTTATATGAAATATCTACTGTACCATAATTATGACAGTTTATCGCATTACCCCATCCTGCTAACATACCCACATAAATATCAATGTAATCTGCGGATTGGTTTTGAGAATCGCACAAAACGTTGATCTCACTATCGATAATAGTTAAATTCTGAACAATTCCACTCATATATCCGAACATACCTATATACACATCTGATTCCACATGAGTTGCATTTATATACAAACCAGAAATCGAAAAACCGTTTCCATCAAAATTTCCGCTAAATACAGCTTCGGAGTTGTTTCCGATAGGTTCCCATCCGATGCCATTGTTATAAAATGCTCCACCTTGGGCAAAATCCGTATCGTTAAAATAAATATCAGCAATCATTTTGAAGTTAGCGTTTAAGTAATTACGGACATTATTAAGTTGTTCCTTGTTTTCTATGAGATACGGGTCAGTAGTTGTACCGCTACCACCCGCAAATTGGTTGCTTGCTTCACTTGCAGTAACAGTGCCTATCGGCACAATTCCAAACAAAAGTACCAACGATATCATAATTACAAGACATCTTCTAAAATACATTTTCTTCATAAATACCTCCTTGCCCATCTGACAACAAAAAAGTGCGCAGACTAAGCTACGCACCGTAAAACGTAGCCCTGGTCTGTTGCTACACAGTTCACTTCTGAAGGGAAATGAAATCAAAGCAAACATTTTAACAAAAAGTCTGCTCTTCTAACCCATAATTTAACTATGTAGCATAATTATTATATCATAAAACTTGAATATGTAAATATTAAACAAAGAATTTAATCCCCGCATCGTAAGATAGCCATCTACCTTGCGATGCGAGGATCAATCGCATTCAAACTATATTAGATAAGTTCGATAATTGCCATTTCGGCAGCGTCGCCGCGGCGGGGGCCGGTCTTGGTTATACGGCAGTAACCGCCGTTTACGTCCATATACTTAGGAGCGATCTCGGTGTAAAGCTTCTTTACAACATCGTCCTTAGTAATAAACGCCATAGCCTGACGCTTAGATGTAAGACTGTCTGTCTTAGCCAGTGTAATATATTTCTCGGTCATAGCGCGAACTTCCTTAGCGGGTGTAACGGTGGTCTCGATCTTTCCGTTCTCAAGAAGGAAAGTAACCATCGCACGCAGCATAGCGGTTCTGTGATCGCTCTTTCTGCCGAGTTTACGAGTTCCGGGCATTTATAACACTCCTTACCGGTGAAATTTTTAAGAAAACTTAATCGTTATCGCTCTTAAGAGCAAAGCCGAAGCTTGCCAGCTTTGCGATAACCTCTTCAAGAGACTTGCGGCCGAGGTTTCTTACCTTCATCATATCCTCTTCGGACTTGTTGGTAAGATCTTCAACCGTGTGAATTCCTGCGCGCTTGAGGCAGTTGAAGCTACGTACAGAAAGGTCGAGGTCTTCGATGATCATATCAAGAACCTTTTCTCTCTCTATGTTATCCTTTTCTGCCATAATGCTCTCGCTCTCGCTGACGCCTTCTGCAAGGTTGAGGAAGAGGCTAAAATGCTCAATCAGGATTTTAGCTGCAAAAGAAACAGCCTCGTTTGCTCCCATAGAGCCGTTAGTCCATACCTCAAGAGTAAGGCGACCCTTGTCAACAGTGCTGCCGACACGAGTGTCATCGAAAACAGGGTTGCACTTTACAACAGGAGAATAGATCGAGTCGATCGGGATGACACCAATGATATTGGTGGCGGGCTTGTTTGCCTCTGCGGAAACATAGCCTCTGCCCTTAGATACGGTCATCTCAATGCTGAGCTTTGCTCCGTCTCCTAAAGTGGCAATATGCTGATCTTTGTTAAGGATCTCTACCTCGGAGTCAGCCTTGATAGAAGCTCCGGTCACATTACAGGGGCCTACAGCATCGATATAGACTGTCTTGGTGCCTTCGCTATAGAGCTTTACGATCAGTTCCTTGATGTTGAGGATGATCTCAGTGACATCCTCCTTGACACCGTTGATGGTCGAAAACTCATGTACAACACCGTCTATCTTAACCGAAGTAACCGCTGCACCCGGAAGAGTAGAGAGGAGAACTCTTCTCATACTGTTTCCAAGTGTTATAGCATAGCCTCTCTCGAGAGGCTCCATTACAAATTTACCGTAAGTGCCGTCTTCTGATAATTCCAGCGTTTCAATTCTGGGCTTTTCAATTTCTATCATCTAAAAGCTCCAATCTCCGCACAAAATTTTAAATTCCGCTGACCCTGTGCGGTTTTGAGTGAACGGAACAATATACAACAGTCTATTACTTAGAATAGAACTCAACGATGAGCTGCTCTTCAACAGGAGCCTCTATCTGCTCACGTGTGGGAAGGTTATTAACCTTTACGTCGTAAGCGTCACGGTTTACACTAAGCCACTCAGGAACGGGTTTAGCTCCGTTTGCCTCGACAACAGCCTTGATCTTTTCAGTTCCTCTTGACTTCTCGCAAACAGAGATTACATCTCCTGCCTTTACGAGGTAAGAAGCGATGTCAACGCGGCTTCCGTTCACTTCGAAATGACCGTGACCGACAAGCTGACGAGCTTCTGCTCTCGAAGAAGCATAGCCTGCTCTGTAAACAACGTTGTCAAGACGGCTTTCAAGGATGCGAAGAAGGTTGGTACCTGTCATACCCTGCTTCTTTGCAGCCATCTCATAGTAGTGACGGAACTGATGCTCCGCAACACCGTAAAATCTTCTTGCTCTCTGCTTCGCTCTGAGCTGCATTCCGTATTCGGAAGACTTTTTACGACCCTGTCCGTGCTGGCCGGGTGCGTATGATCTCTGAGCGATAGAACACTTTTCAGAATAGCAGCGTTCGCCCTTAAGGAACAACTTCTGTCCCTCACGGCGGCACTGTCTGCATACTGCTCCAGTATATCTTGCCATCTAATTACACCTCCAATTTTATCGGTTACACGCGTCTTCTCTTCGGAGGACGGCAACCATTGTGCGGGATCGGGGTAACGTCTTTGATCATGCTTACCTCGAGACCTGCGGACTGTAATGCTCTGATTGCAGCCTCGCGTCCTGCACCGGGTCCTTTAACGTAAACCTCAACAGTCTTAAGGCCATGCTCCATAGCGGCCTTAGCAGCTGTTTCAGCAGCGCTCTGAGCAGCAAAAGGAGTAGACTTTCTAGAACCACGGAAACCAAGTTCACCGGCAGAAGCCCAAGAAAGAGCGTTACCCTGAGTATCGGTGATGGTTACGATGGTATTGTTGAAGGTAGACTGGATATGAGCCGCGCCTTTATCAACAAACTTTTTCTCACGGCGACGACGAACTGTCGTTGCGCCTTTTTTTGCTGCTTTTGCTGCCATTTCCCGTTACCTCCCTTACTTCTTCTTGTTAGCAATGGTCTTTGCGGGACCCTTGCGAGTTCTGGCGTTGGTCTTGGAGCGCTGTCCGCGAACGGGAAGTCCCTTTCTGTGACGGACGCCTCTGTAGCAACCTATTTCAACCAGTCTCTTGATGTCAAGTGCAACTTCTCTTCTGAGGTCGCCTTCG
>JAZNTG010000055.1:0-5574 GCA_045591645.1 Acutalibacteraceae bacterium
CCCATAGGAGTATTAAAGCTTTCGGGGGTGTGAAGTGTGTTGTATTTTTCAGATAGCATTCTCGAGAGTATATATTTCGTACCCGTCTTTCCGTAAGAGCCTGTAATTCCAACTGTCTTTAGTGAAAAAGCCGACTTTAAAATGCTCTTTGCATCATTTATATAGTGATTTGAAACCGCTTTTTCAACAGGCTTTAAAGCGAAGAGCGTTATAAGGCAGAGCGCATCGGGAACGAGAAGCAAAAGAAGAAATGCGGTGTAACAAATAAGGGCGACGATACCGCCGAAAATAATTCCCAGCGCCCCCAGCAGGGCCATAAGCAGCAAAGCAAAAGCGAACATTCTCTTAATTCTGGCGGTGTAGACGAGCTTTTTTATCGATTTTCTGTTTTTATCATAGTCGCGTTCGCCAAGTATAAATGCGGGGAGAATAAACATATGCATGCGTGATGTAAGTGTATCGGGTGCAAAAATCACTAAAACGGCTAACCAGATTACGACAATAAGCCTTACAACAAAACGAAGAGGGGAGAAGGAGCTTTTTATCCAGCCGATATAGCGCGAGGCAAAATAAGAGTTTTGCTGGAGCATCTGAAAGGCGCGCACAAGGGAAAAATAAGCTGCAATAATGCCAAAAGTCAGATCAATTATTTCTTGAATCATATTCTATCGCACCTCAAATAAAACTGTTCAATATTGCGTGAGCCTCATATGGTCTCTCAACAAAGGAGTAGTGACCTGTACCCTTTATAACGCAAAGGCCTGCATCAGGAATTAGCTTCTCGATAGTTTTTGCATCCTCAAGAGGAGTTGCTGTGTCATTTTCGCCCCAGATTAAAAGACTTGGACACTTGATATTCGGGAGTATTTCGCGGATATCGGTATTAACGAGTGAAACGAGTGTTTTACGGAGAACCTCGGGCGCATTATTGTAATCCGCGCTTCCGTAGTGGCGTCTTGCTTTATCTAAAAGGCCGCCCGAAAAATTCTTTACAACAGGCAGGGTGAGAACGGTTTTAATAGCCTTAAAGCTTTTTGCTCTGAACTTCTGCTTTGCGCTTTTTTTCGGAATAAGTCCTGCCGCGTCGAGCAGCACTATCTTGGGCGGTGTTACCATTCCTTTGGCGGTCATATAGAGAGTCACTCTTCCACCGTGGGAATGTCCCATCATTATCGGGTTTTCAAGGTTTACCGCCGCCATAAACTTTAAAACAAAATCGGCATAGCGGGGAAGATCCCAAGGCTCATTCATAGTGTCCGAGCCGCCGCAACCGGGGAAATCGGGAGCAACGAGTCGGCATCTGCCACGGAGAGTGTTTATAATTCCTGCATAAACGGTATTGGATGAGCCCCAACCGTGAAGCAGTAAAACGGGCATACCTTGTCCCTCGTCGGTATAATTTATCCGAAGGCCGTCTATGTTTACAAACACGAAAAATCACTTCCCACTGTAAATTATTGTATATTCTCATATATTATACCAAATATCAATATAAAATAGAAGCATTATTTTCATAATAAATATTTATTTACTTTCTTACTTTAAAAGAGTATAATAAGAAAAAACTTTAAAAAGGTGATTTTTTTGAGTGATAAGATGTGGGCGGGCCGCTTTACAAAGCAACTGGACGTTAAGGTGAACGATTTTAATTCTTCTATACGGGTAGACAGCCGTATGTACCGTCAGGACATTGGCGGCTCTATTGCGCACGCTACTATGCTCTCTGAACAGGGCATTATTGAAAAAGAGGATGCTGAAAAGATAATCGGCGGTCTAGAGTCTATCCTTGCTGATATCGAGAGCGGCAAGCTTTTGTTTGATTACACCGCCGAGGATATACATATGTTTGTAGAAGCTGAGCTGACGAAAAGAATCGGCGACACAGGCAAGAAGCTTCACACCGCCCGTAGCCGTAACGATCAGGTTGCGCTTGATGTCCGCCTGTATCTGCGCGATGAAGCGGCAGAGGTTATAGCGCTTATACGCAACCTTGTAAAGACGATAGTTGATACTGCTGAAAAATATAAGGACACCGTAATGCCGGGTTATACACATCTGCAGAGGGCTCAGCCTATCACCTTCGGTCAGCATTTACTTGCCTATGCTGGAATGTTTATGCGCGATATCGGTAGATTTGAGGATGCCGTCCGCCGAATGAATTATTCTCCCCTCGGCTCTTGCGCTCTCGCGGGTACAACATATCCCACCAACCGCAGACGCGTTGCAGAGCTTCTTTCGATGGATGGAATAGTTGAAAACAGCCTTGACGGAGTTTCCGACCGTGATTTCGCCATAGAGCTAGCCAACGCCTGCTCGCTTTTAATGATGCATATGTCCCGCTTTTCTGAGGAGATAATCCTCTGGTGCAGCTTTGAGTTCAAGTTTATTGAGCTTGATGACGCTTATTCCACGGGCTCGTCTATAATGCCACAGAAGAAGAATCCCGATATTGCCGAGCTCGTTCGCGGAAAGACGGGTCGCGTTTACGGAAACCTTGTAACCCTTCTGACAATGCTCAAGGGTCTGCCCCTTGCATATAATAAGGATATGCAGGAGGATAAGGAAGCGATTTTTGACAGCTTTGACACTGTAAAGCAGTGTCTGCCGATATTCGAGGCGATGCTCAGCACAATGACCGTAAATAAGGACCAGATGCGCGAAGCGGCAGCAGGCGGATTTATAAATGCTACCGACGTTGCCGACTATCTTGCAAAAAAGGGTCTGCCCTTCAGAAGCGCATACAAGATTTCAGGCACTCTCGTCGCTTACTGCATAGAGAAAAACACCGTTCTCGAAAAGCTGACGCTTGCCGAGTTCAAAGAATTCTCCGATCTTTTTGAAGCAGATGTCTATGACGCGATAAACCTTGAGAACTGCACCTTCAGCCGCACAAGCGAGGGCGGCACCGCAGTAGAATCGGTCGAAAGACAGATAGAGCTTATCAGGGAAATAATGAAGCTGTAAATAATAACACCGACCTATAAATTGGGGTCGGTGTTGTTTTATCGATCGTAAATTTACATTTTTTTCAGATTTTGACAAAAAAGTGCACAAAATATAATTTGACATTGGTATATTTTGCGTATATAATGTTTATATATTGTGTGATGTGAAAAGAGGACATACTAATTGTACGATATGATTAGTATAATAAAAAAGAAGGGTTAGTGCCGAATTGGATAAATTTATTGTAGACGGCGGCAAGCGGCTTTGCGGCCGTGTTACCATCAGCGGCGCCAAAAATGCTGCGGTAGCAATACTGCCTGCTGTTTTATTGGCTGAAAGTCCCTGCGTAATTGAAAATGTGCCTGACATTTCGGACGTCAATGCTATTTTGCATGCTCTCAGTGTATTGGGGGCATCTGTTAAGCAACTTACCAGAACTTCGTTTGAGATAGATCCTACAGGCGTTAAATCTTATATAGTAAATAAAGAAATGACTCAGGGAATGAGAGCTTCATCTTATTTCCTTGGTGCGCTCCTCGGCAGATGCCGCAGAGCTAAGGTGGCGCCTCCCGGCGGCTGTAACATAGGACTTCGCCCTATAGATCAGCACATCAAGGGTTTTGAAGCACTCGGTGCCAAGGTGCGTATTGACGGCGGTATGGTCGAAGCCAGAGCCGAAAGACTTGGCGGAAGCTCTGTCTACCTTGATATGGTGTCTGTAGGAGCAACGGTAAACATTATGCTTGCTGCGGCACGTGCACGCGGTATGACCGTTATTGAGAATGCCGCCCGAGAGCCTCATATAGTTGATCTTGCGAACTTCCTAAACAGTATGGGCGCTGATATAATGGGTGCAGGCACAAGCGTAATAAAAATACGCGGTGTGGAGCATTTAAGAGGTACAACCTACAGCATAATCCCCGATCAGATCGAGGCCGGCACCTATATGGTCGCCGCTGCTGCGACAAGGGGCGACGTTATGATATGTAATGTTACGCCGAAGCATCTTGAGTCTATAACCGCCAAGCTGCGTGAGGTGGGTGTCACGGTCGAAGAGGGCGATGAGTATGTTCGCGTAAAAATGAACGGACGGGCAGGCAGCTGTAATGTAAAAACAATGCCTCATCCCGGTTTCCCGACCGATATGCAGCCGCAGTTTGCGACCCTGCTCGCCATTGCAGAGGGGACAAGCATTGTTACCGAAGGCGTTTGGGACAGTCGCTTCAGATATGCTGAACAACTTACCTTTATGGGTGCTGATATAAAGGTTGACGGCAAGACCGCCGTTATAAAAGGAGTAAAAGGTCTTAAGGGCGCAAAGGTCTCAGCTGATGATTTGAGAGCGGGTGCCGCGATGATAATTGCAGGACTTGTTGCTGACGGTACTACCGAGATAGATACTATTGAGTATATCGACCGAGGATATGAGCAGGTCGTCGAAAAATTTTCGGCTATAGGTGCCGATATCAAAAGAGTATCTGTTCCTGATAATGCCGCGGTTTTAAAAGCGAACTAAACCGATAGGGAGGGCTTGTCCCTCCCTACATTAATATAAGTGGGGGAATCGGATGGCTAAATTTTATCCTATGTTTTCGTCTAGCAAGGGAAACTGTACATATATAGGCAATGCGTCTGGAGGACTTCTTGTCGATGCGGGCGTTTCCTTTAAAAGGATAAAAGAGACTCTGGAAGAGAGCGATATATCTTTCGGGAATATAAAAGCCGTTTTGATAACCCATGAGCATAATGATCATATCAAGGGACTAAAGGTTTTGCTAAAAAAAACGGGAATCCCCGTTATTGCGTCGCGTGATACCATTTATGCGCTTGAATTTCATAATATGATAGACGACAGCACACCGAGAGTTTACATAGACGAACTTGACGAGTATAAATTCGAAGACATAACAGTCAAGCGTTTTCCAACAAGCCACGACTGTATAGGCTCAAGCGGTTACACTGTCAGGCTGTCAGATGAGCTCAAGGTAGCCGTATGCACCGATCTAGGCACTGTCACAGACGAGGTATCGTTTGCTCTTTCGGGTTGTGACCTCGTTATGCTTGAGTCAAATCACGACCCTGTAATGTTGAGGTTAGGTCCTTATCCGCCCGAGCTGAAATTGCGTGTGAGCGGAGAGAGAGGACACCTTGCGAACGCTGTATCGGCAGAGCTTATAGGACGGCTTTATAAATCGGGCACCAGAAGATTTGTTTTAGCCCATCTGTCAGAAAATAATAATACGCCCGAAAAGGCTGAATCAGCGGCGCGCGCCGCTTTGCTTGACGCAGGCGCTAAAGATAATGACTATATATTATATGTAGCCCCGCCCGAGGGGGGAAGGGTGATAAGCTTATGATAAAAGTAAAGCTAATCTGTCTTGGAAAGCTGAAAGAAAAGTATCTTCGCGAAGCCACTACGGAGTATTCTAAACGCATTTCAGCATATGCCAGACTTGAAATTGTCGAGATAGAGCCCGAAAGACTGCCCGATGAGCCGTCGGAATCTCAGATAGAGTCCGCTCTCAGAACAGAGGCCGACAAGATTTTCAAAAAGATAGATAGCAGCTCTTACACGGTGGCTATGTGCATCGAGGGAAAACAACTCGAAAGCACTGAGTTTGCAAAGCT
>JAZNTG010000056.1:0-5941 GCA_045591645.1 Acutalibacteraceae bacterium
CCCGAGAGGGTCTGCCGTGTAGAAAAACAGCACGGTGCGCTGTTTTTTAGGCAGAGCGTGCAGTCGGGTACCGTTGCGCAGCAATGGTCGACAAGCGAAGCAGTATGCGCAGCATACGGTCGACCCCCGCCACCGGCACCAGATAAAGCATCGACTCTGTCGATGCTTTAAATTTTTGTAAAGGAGTGTGAAAAATGCAGGATATATGGCAGAGGCTGAAATCCGAGGAAAAGCCGATTTTGCTTTACGGTACGGGCAACGGTGCTGACAAAATAATGAACGAGCTTGACCGACTGAATATCAAAGTCAGCGGTGTTTTTGCTTCTGACGGTTTTGTGCGCGAGCGTACCTACAAGGGCTTTCGGGTATTATCACTGACCGAAGCCGAAGAAATTTTTTCTGAATTTACTGCGCTTTTCGCCTTCGGATCGGATCGACCTGAGGTGCTTGACAATATTAAAAGAATAATGGCTCGCCACGCTCTGCTTGCCCCTGAGGTACCCGTTGCAGGCGGAGAGATATTTAATCTTGATTTTGCAAAAAAGCACGCTGACGAGTTATACAAAGTCTATTCCCTGCTTGCTGATGAGCAGTCAAAGAAAACCTTTGAGCAGACCGTTCTTTTTAAACTCGACGGTGATATATCGCGGCTTTTTAACTGCGAGGTCGATAAAGAGGAGCCCTTCCTAAATATACTGAAACTCGAAAAAGGCTCGTCCTTTTTGGATCTGGGTGCTTATAACGGTGACACGGTGCTGGATTTTTGTTCAAGAGTCGGTGATTTTTCGCACATAACGGCGGTCGAGCCCGACAAAAGAAGCTTTCGCAAGCTCTCTGAAAATACAAAAAAACTAAATATTGAACGGATAAACGCGGCTGTATCCGATAGGGTGGGCACTGTCTCCTTTGCTAAAAAAGCGTCGCGCGGCTCTACTATCGGTGTTGGCGAGGAAATACCTGCCGTTTCGGTCGACAGTATCGCCGAAAACAAATCCTTTGATTATATTAAATTTGATGTTGAGGGTGCTGAGCTCTCTGCTCTTGTCGGTGCAAAAAAAATTATAAAACGCGATAAACCTAAAATGCGGATCGCGGCGTATCACAAAAGCGCGGATTATTTTCTGTTGCCCTTAAAGGTTTTAGAGTACCGTAACGATTACAAAATATATATGCGCCATCTCCCCTCTGTCCCCGCGTGGGATACGGATTTTTACTTCATTTAGAAAGAATATAATTATCAGTTTAAAAAGGTTGCTCAAAAAGTATCTTGAGCAACCTTTTTCCTATATAATTATACACACAAGTCCGTTACAGCCCTCGTTAATAACGCGCTCTATCGTTTCCTGAATTCTCATTCGAGCGTCGGTTGGCATACGTGAAAGCTTTGTGTGAAGTCCCTCGTTTACAAGCTCGTGCAGGGATTTACCGAAGATATTTGAATCCCAAATCTTTACAGGATCATCGTCGAACTCACTCAGCAGATACATAATGAGGTCTTCACTCTGCTTTTCGCTTCCGACTATAGGGCTGACTTCTGTAGTTATATTTGCTTTCATCATATGAATGCTCGGCGCAGAGGCGCGGAGCCGCACACCGTAGCGTCCGCCCTGCTTCATTATCTCGGGCTCTTCTAGGCTCAGCTCTTCAATATCGGGCATAACTATGCCATAGCCTGTCGCCTCGACCTCGTCAAGGGCGTTTTTCACCTTTTCGTAACGGCTCTTTATGGTCTTCATTTCCTTTAAGAAGTCGATAAGGTCGCGGTCGTCGCGGATATCAAGCTTAGTGCTTTCGGCGACCGTCTTGTAGAAGAGCGCACGGTCGATATCTACCGTAATTACAGCCGAGCCTGTGCCAAGATTGACCGAGGCTATTCTCGCATCGGCGATATTCTTATTGTCTGCCAAAGCCTCGCACAGGGTCTTTATATCGCGGATATGAGATAGCTCTCCCGCTACTGCTTTTACGGTTTCGGTAATATCGCGGCGAAGCGGATGGTCAAAGGAGAGTGAGTTCAGCCATACGGGAAGCGAGACCCTTATCTCTCTTATCGGGAACTCGTAAAGAATTTTTGTAAGGATATTATTTATGTCTGCCTCGGTAAGCTCAAGACAGTTTACAGGCAGTACCGAAACGCCGTACTCTCGGCTCATTTCTTCAGCCAGAGCTGCCGTCTCTTTCGCACCGGGATCGGTCGAATTGAGCAGTACTACAAAGGGCTTGTTAATCGCCCTTAATTCGTCGATCACGCGAGACTCGGCTTCGCGGTACTCCTCGCGCGGTATCTCGCTGATACTGCCATCGGTAGTAACCACAAGGCCGATAGTTGAGTGCTCGGTTATTACTTTTTTTGTGCCGATCTCCGCCGCCATATTAAAGGGTACGGGTTCGTCGAACCAAGGCGTATCTACCATACGCGGATTGTCGTTTTCAATATAACCGAGGCTTGAGGGCACGATATATCCTACGCAGTCGATAAGACGCACCTTCATATTTGAGGTATCGTCGATATTGATATTTACCGCGTTTTCAGGTATGAATTTCGGCTCGGTGGTCATGATCGTCCTACCCGATGAGGATTGCGGAAGCTCATCTGTCGCCCGTTCTCTGATATACTCCTCCTCGATATGGGGTAATACAAGTATATCCATAAACCTCTTTATAAAGGTGGACTTTCCTGTGCGAACCGGTCCAACTATACCTAAATATATATCTCCGCCCGTTCTCGTTTCAATGTCTTTATAAATGCTTGTATCAGCCATATACCGTCCTCTTTTCTATTTCATTCATTCAAATAGTATGAAACCACGCTTCAGAATATGACTTTTAATTTTTACACAACGACACTTGAGGTCGTTGTCCACTGACCACTGTTTAGCATAGTATGTAGTGTGGCAGATAGTGCCAACATTAAAATAAGGGAGTAATATATTTGAACAGATTTGTATTCGGCGAACACGCCGATATGATGCACTCGTTCGATAATGATTGCAAAGATGCAAGACCGTCTGCTCTGCCCGATGATATGGTGGTCGCGATGGCTTATGTACCGATGCAGTTTTTCGATACGATGTTTGAGGTCGAGGAAGGTTTTTCCTGCGGCAGTATCTTCCCCGAGCTTATAAAGCCGTTTACGGGATGTGACCCGAGATGACAGATATGAAAGCGGCTATGAAAAGAAAGATACACGCTTATGATTTCGCGATCCTAGAGCTGGGACTTTATCTTGACACCCACGCATGGGACAGACGCGCTTTACGCCGCAGGCAGATGCTGCAGGCAGAGCGTAAGGCTGCAGTCGCCGCCTATGAAGAAAAATTCGGTCCCTATATAGTGAACTGTAATCAGGTCAAGGGCGACAATTGGGTCTGGCTAAGCGACCCGTGGCCGTGGGAATACTGCCAAAGGGAGGATATGTAGTTTATGTGGCAATACGAGAAAAAGTTACAGTATCCCGTAAAAATCAAAAATCCTAATCCGAAATATGCAAAGATCATTATTTCGCAGTTCGGCGGACCCGACGGCGAGCTTGCTGCTTCGATGAGATATCTTTCTCAAAGATATTCTATGCCATATCCTGAGCTTAAAGCTATTCTGACCGATATCGGTATTGAAGAATAAAATTGTTTATTTTATAATAGTAGTAGCACAAGGAGGGTTACTATGAGTTATTACAATTATAGGTGCAACATAAGACGTCGATTAAAACTATTCTGTCGCAACAACTTGACAAAAGAACAAGCGCAAAGTTTGTTATTATTCTTTATGGATAACAAAGAGTTATTTTCCCATTTATGCCAAGCATACAATTAATATAAAGTAAGCCATGGCAGGGAGTATTTATGTGTGATAACCAATTTAGATGCTTTGTTTAAAAACCCCGAAGCAGAAGAAGCGTTTATTAAGGAAATTAAAAACTACATAATGGACGTAATTGGTATCAAGAGAGAGGATTTTGAAAATGGCAAAGCTACAGATAACAGAGCCGAATAAAACACCACTCAAAACTGACGATAACAAACCACATAGGGTCTGTGCCTATTGCCGTGTATCCACATCCGAAAATGACCAACGAAACTCTCTTGAAGCACAAAAAATGTTCTTTCAAAGGTATTTCAATCTCCATCCAAATTGGACTAATGTGGGCATATTTGCCGACGAGGGCCTTTCGGGAACTTCTCTTGAAAAAAGAGACGATTTCAACAGAATGTTATTTGAAGCAAGGCGAGGCAATATCGGTATCATTTTAACAAAAGAGGTGTCACGTTTTTCCCGTAATGTGCAACATCTGTTAAATATCGTCGAGGAACTTCGGAACAACGGAGTTTATATTTGGTTTTTGTCCGATGATATAAACACCGAGAGAAATGACTACCGCGAGAAATTGACACAGATTGCCACCAATGCCGAACAAGAAAGTTTAAGAACTTCTAATCGTGTTCGGTGGGGGCAGCAACAACAAATGCAACTTGGTGTCGTTTTCGGTCGTAAAGAAATGTACGGATATAATATAGTCAAGGACGACAACGGCATACAACACTTTGAAATCATACCCGAAGAAGCTGAAGTCATTAAAAAGATTTTTGAATGGTTCGCAAGTGGCGAGGGTACTCACAGAATCGGCAGACGATTGGAGCAACAAGGTATCACAACCAAGCGATATAAAAACGGTTGGAGTAATACTGTTATACTCCGCATATTGAGGAACGAAAAATATGTGGGCGATTTGGCACAAGGCAAGACCTACACCCCCAACCCATTAGACCATAAAAAGAAATATAATACGGGGCAATCATACCGATTTTATATAACAGACCACCATCCCGAAAGTGCTATTATTGACCGAGATTTATGGAATAAGGTGCAAAAGATTTTAGAAGAAAAAGCACCGAGCGAAGAAATCAAGGCAAAGCACTCAAACCGATATTGGACAAGCGGCAAGGTGTATTGTGGTTTGTGTGGTCAAAGGTATGTCAGTTATGTGGGGAAACAAAAGGACGTGCCTTATCGCGCATGGGTGTGCTTTGAAAATCACCAACGTGGCAATCACAAGCAAATAACACTCGATACGGGCGAAACTGCTCTTGTGGGTTGTAATGCTCTGCGAGTTAATGACAGAGTATTAAAAACGGCAGTTCACGATATTATTACTGCATATATCATTCCTTATAGAGAAACCTTGCTAAATGAAATGAAAAAGGAAATCGCCGAACTATCAAAGCCCAAAGACAATACCAAGCAGATTCAAAAACTACAAACGGCACTTGAAAAGAAACAAGGCGAAATCTCAAAATTGACTTTGGGTTGGTCGAGTGGTTCTGTGCCTGATATTGCCTATTATTCAAGCATAGGAACTCTTAATAAGCAATATGAAGATTTACAAGCAGAACTCCGCAAAATGCAAGAACAAGGCAATTCTGCGAGTGCAGAGATACAAATATATACCGAGTATATAGAACAACTTGAGTCTGTACTCTCGCTTTCCGAAAATGACTTGAACGAGGCATTTTACGAAAGGGTTACAAAACAGATTTTTGTATATCCCCTTAATTTGTTGGAGTTTCGTTTGTCGTTTATTCCAATGCCGATTTTTATGCAATACAAAACAACGGGCAGAGGTAATGACTATACGGCAGAGTTCACTATCCTATCAAAAGAACAGTTTGCAGAACTGCTTGAAAAAGCACCTAAAAACGAAGTCGCACAGTCTATTTGATATCCATTGATTTATTTATCAAAATATATTATAATATAACCAGTTCGATAAACTTGAATTTGTCTAATAGAAGTAAGGAGATGCAAAACAATGAATAAAAACAAAATACTAAGTCTTGTTAATTCACATCGTAAAATCTTTTGTTTGTGCTCGAAAATTTATAATAGTATATCACCGAGAAATAAATTACACACAAAAGGAAGCAAGATTTCAATCGGAGTTTCT
>JAZNTG010000057.1:0-1937 GCA_045591645.1 Acutalibacteraceae bacterium
TTTGAGGTGGCTGCTTATTTTTTGTTCTTAAAGATGAGAACTCCCAAAAAAGCTCTTGACAAAATAATACGTGCGATGTATTATTGTATTAGTTCAGTGACACAATGCAGGGTGGTGAGACTTTGGTTTTTGAGTTTAATAACGAGCAACCTATATATATTCAGCTGGTTGAGCAGTTGAAAATTCATATTATTTCGGGAAGACTCGGGAGCGGAGAGAGGCTGCCCTCGGTGCGTGAGCTTGCGTTTATGACCAAGGTCAATCCCAACACCATGCAAAAGGCCCTTTTTGAGCTTGAGGAAACGGGACTTATCTTCACCGAGCGCACCAATGGAAAGTTCGTGACTACCGATACCTTCCTGATAGAACGGCTCAGACAGGAATATGCAAACGGCTTAACCGAAAAATATATAAAAAATATGGCAGATATAGGCATAGACCGCAAGACAGCGGAAGAATACTTTATAACAAGCGGAGGAAATGACTGATGGAACTTTTAAAAATAGAAAAGCTCTGCAAGAATTTTGGTGAAAAGCAGGTGCTTTCCGACATAAACCTTACTATACCGAGAGGCAAGATTATCGGACTCCTCGGCAAAAACGGAATGGGAAAATCAACCCTTATAAAACTCATAAACGATCTGCTGACACCCACCTCAGGCAATATTTCAGTGAACGGTGAGCCCATCGGCGTTTCGAGCAAGAAGGCTATTTCCTATCTTCCCGAGAGAATAGCACTCGAAAAAAGTATGACGGTCAATAAGGTTATTGAATACTACAGCGACTTTTACGGTAATTTTGATACCGAAAAGGCAAGAAGACTCCTTTCCGACCTCGGACTTGATCCTACTATGAAGCTCTCGAAAATGAGTAAGGGAATGCAGGAAAAGGTTCAGCTTGTGCTCGTTATGAGCCGAAAGGCAGAGCTTTATATTCTCGATGAGCCGCTTGGCGGTGTTGACCCCGCAACGAGAGATTATATCCTCGACACAATTCTCCGAAACTTCAGCGACGGCGCAAGTGTTATTATCTCGACCCACCTTATCAGCGACATTGAGCGTATTCTCGACGAGGTAATATTCCTTGATAACGGCAAAATTGTGCTTCACGAGGACTGTGATTCGCTTCGTGAGAGGGAAAACGGCTCAATAGATGAAATTTTCAGGAGGATGTTCAGATGTTAGGCAAGCTTTTAAAATATGACCTCAGAAATGTTTACAAGCCGCTTATTGTATTTTACTCGCTCGCTGTTTTCTTCAGCCTGCTTACAAGGTCTTTCCTCGCAATCGAGGACTCCTTTATAATGAATATTATCGGCAAGGTTTGCAGCGGAGTTACCATCTCGATGATGTTCAACATTCTTATAAATAACATTATGGGAATGTGGGCAAGAATGAGGCGCAATCTTTACGGTGACGAAGCCTATCTTGTTCATACATTGCCTGCGAAGAGAGGCGAAGTTTTTGTTGCAAAAAGCCTCGCGGCAGTCATCACTATGCTCTCAAGCATTGCAGTAATTATGCTCACTGTTTTCGCGGCATATTATTCAAAGGATAATATGGAAATTCTGAAGAATTTCCTCTCGACCCTCGCAAGCGGTATTGGCAGCTCGGTTGCGGCGTTCATAGTAATCCTTTTTGCCGAGTTCTTCGTTCAGATTTTATCTGCTGTCTTCTGCGGCTTTGCAGGAATTATTCTCGGCCACAGAATGAATTCAGGAAAGATTGTTTATTCGTTAATTTTCGGCTTTGGAATATATATGCTGTCTCAAATTCTGGCTCTCGGCATTTTCTTCCTATTCGCACTCATAAATCCCGATGTTATGAACCTCTTCACAAGCAGTACGCTCGTTTCGGCAGATGCAATAAAGGGTCTCCTCATTTACGCTATCCCGACCTATGCTGTGCTGAGCGCGGCGGTTGCAATCTTTGGTTATGT
>JAZNTG010000058.1:0-8868 GCA_045591645.1 Acutalibacteraceae bacterium
GCCCATAGGCAAAAGTAAAGTAGGCTCCATTTCCTTGGCGATCGCGAGATAGATAAGAACTCCGCCGATGCAGAGCATAATGATCTCACCGAGGCCAAAGTTTAGCAGATTGCTGTAGAGAATATCCATTTTTTCTCAAACCTCCGATATTTTTAACTGTTGTTTTGGCTGGAAACCCGATTCCCACCCATTTTATACCCGAACATTTTAGCACAAAGCGACTCAAAATGCAACCAAAATAGAATATAATTGGGAAAATGTCAGAATAAATGGAACTATAATAATATTATCTTTGAGCTCGGACAAACGGCGATGCATTTCGAAACGACAAAAAGTAAAACAGACCCATCCTATTGGATGAATCTGTCTTATTTTGGTGGAGATAGTGGGGATCGACTCTTGCCGCGCGGAGTGCGGCTTCGGTCATTCGCGGCTCTGACAGTCCACTGGACTGTCATTCACTACCGCTCCTACTTCGATCCCCATACGATACTTAATCGAAAACAAAAAGAAGAGATTCATACTGAACCCCTTCTTTTTATTTTGGTGGAGATAGTGGGGATCGAACCCATGACCTCTTGAATGCCATTCAAGCGCTCTCCCAGCTGAGCTATACCCCCATTTGGTATGATAAATATATCACAGGGGTTAACAAAAATCAAGAACTTTTTATTTTTTTAGAATAAAAGCCTTGACTTTGCGCAAAATTGGTATATAATAGTCTTGTTGCATTGGGGCATCGCCAAGCGGTAAGGCAACGGACTCTGACTCCGTCATTACCTAGGTTCGAATCCTAGTGCCCCAGCCAAAGGTTCAAGTCGAAAGACTTGGACCTTCTTTTATTTTTCAGGGCACAGGATGAGAACCTAGGTTCGTCGAAGCAAAATCAAAAACCGCGATAGGTTTTTGATGAGCGGAGTCTCGAGCACGGCAAATTTTTTCGGGCACCGCACGAAGCGGTCGAAAAAATGTCGGCACAGAGTATCCTAGTGCCCCAGCCAAAGGTTCAAGTCGAAAGACTTGGACCTTCTTTTATTTTTCAGGGCACAGGATGAGAACCTAACCACTCTCTGTCGGTCGGTGTCGTTTTATGTGCAAGATATAAATACTGGTTATATATCGCCGCCTCATTTGCATTTTTCAAAATTTCGTTCGAAACGGTATTTATAGCCTCACCACTACCATAATACGAGAAGCTGCACAAACAGAGTGATTCAATTAGATGCTTTTTATCATAATTTCATCCCTTTTGGGTTGCATTTTGAGTCGCTTTGTGCTAAAATGTTCGGGTATAAAATGGGTGGGAATCGGGTTTCCAGCCAAAACAACAGTTAAAAATATCGCAGGTTTGAGAAAAATGGATATTCTCTACAGCAATCTGCTAAACTTTGGCCTCGGTGAGATCATTATGCTCTGCATCGGCGGAGTTCTTATCTATCTCGCGATCGCCAAGGAAATGGAGCCTACTTTACTTTTGCCTATGGGCTTCGGTACACTTCTTGTCAATATTCCCTTTTCGGACGCGCTTGCAGGTCCTATCAAGGAGCTTTATCACGCAGGTATAGCAAATGAGCTTTTTCCGCTTCTGCTCTTTATCGGTATCGGCGCTATGATCGATTTCGGACCACTGCTCACTAACCCGAAGCTTATGATCTTCGGCGCAGCAGCGCAGTTCGGTATATTCTTCACTCTTTGTATGGCTTCCATCTTCTTTAAGGATAACGACGCCGCCTCTATCGCTATTATCGGTGCTGCAGACGGCCCGACCTCTATCGCCGTTGCAAATGCCCTTAATTCCGAGTTTGTCGGACCTATCACGGTTGCCGCATACTCATATATGGCGCTTGTTCCCGTTATTCAGCCGCCTGTTATCAAGCTGCTTACCACCAAGAAAGAGCGTATGATCCGTATGCCCTACGAGCAGAAGAGCGTTTCCAAGCTCACCCGTATCCTCTTCCCCATTATTATTACCGTTGTAGCTTCGGCTATCATTCCTCAGGCTACCGCTCTTATCGGATTCTTAATGTTCGGTAACCTTATCCGCGAGTGCGGCGTGCTCGATCAGCTTTCCGAGACTGCGCAGAAGGTGCTTGCTAACCTTATCACCATCTTCCTCGGAATCACCGTTGCCTTCAATATGACCGACGAGCAGTTCCTGCGTCCTCAGACCCTTCTCATTATGGGACTTGGTCTTATCGCCTTTATCGTTGACACCGCAGGCGGCGTACTCTTCGCAAAATTCCTTAACCTCTTTATGAAGAAAAAGGTCAATCCCATGATCGGAGCGGCAGGTATCTCTGCATTCCCGATGTCAGGCCGTATCGTTCACAAGATGGGTCAGAAGGAAGATCCGCAGAACTTCCTTCTTATGCACTCTATCGGTGTAAACGTTTCGGGACAGATCGCCTCGGTTATCGCAGGCGGTATCATCCTCAACATTTTCGGTTAACAGGAGGACTTTAATATGATGCTTTTACAAAAATGGATCGATTTCGGCAAGTATGTTGAGATGTTTAAAAACGAGCTTGAAGTCCTCGACTTCAACCCCTCAAGAGCCGCGGAGATGCTCACACATATGGGCATCGGAATGCTTGTTATCTTCGTTATCATCGGAGTTATCATTCTTTCCACCGTCGTTATCCAGAAGGTCTTCTCGGGTAAGAAGGTTAAATAAAATCGAGATCCCACAGTTTTAAAACTGTGGGATCTTTTTTAATCAAACAGATCCTTTACCTTGTCAAAAAAGGATCTTTTCTTTTTGTAGTTTTTCTCGCTTGACTTTTCATCAAAGCTCTTAAGTATCTGTTTCTGCTCGCGCGAAAGGTCGCGAGGTATCTCTACGACAATACGCACGTATTGGTCACCGCGTCCTCCGTAGCTCTGGTGCTTGATTCCTTTATCACGAAGTCTTATCTCATCACCCGGCTGAGTGCCCTCTCTGAGATTGAATTTTACCTTACCCCAAAGGGTCGGCACCTGAATCTCATCGCCGAGAGCCGCCTGAATAAAGGTTACGGGCAGATCGCAGTAAATATCATCGCCCTCACGCTCAAATATTGGGTGAGGTCTGACGTTTACCATAACGATAACATCTCCTGACGGACCGCCGTTCTGACCCACATTGCCCTCGGAATATAGCTTGAAGCCCTGACCGTCGGCTATTCCCTCGGGTATTTCGACCTCTTTGGTGAATTTGCGTCTTACCTTACCTTTGCCGCTACAGGTGGTACAGGGCTTTTCTATGGTTTTACCGTTACCGCCGCATCGGTCGCATACCGACTCGCTTTGCATAACTCCAAACGGAGTGCGCTGCTGTCTGACTACTCGGCCTCTGCCCTGACAAGCCGCACAGGTAACGACCGAGTTTGCATCGGCAGCTCCGCTTCCATTACATTTAGCACAGTTTTCAATACGGGCGATCTCTATTTCCTTGGTGCAGCCCATAGCCGCTTCAACAAAGTCGATAGTGATGACTGTTTCAACGTCGGTGCCGCGTCTGGGGGCGTTAGGATTTGCTCTTCTGCCGCCACCGAAACCGCCACCGAACATAGAGCCGAATATATCACCCAGGTCGAAATCAAAGCCTCCGCCGAAACCACCGCCGAAGGGATTTCCGCCACCGCCTGCGCCGAAATTAGGATCAACGCCTGCATGTCCGAACTGGTCATAGCGTGAACGCTTATCCTTATCAGACAGCACACCGTAGGCTTCGTTTATTTCTTTGAATTTTTGCTCTGCATCCTTATCATCGGGATTTGTATCGGGATGGTACTTCATCGCGAGTTTTCGGTATGCTTTTTTAAGTTCGTCCTCCGAAGCGCTCTTACCTACTCCGAGCACTTCGTAATAGTCGCGTTTATCTGCCACAATAATCTCCTTAAGGGAAAGGAAGATAAAGCATTCCTTTCCCTTTGTTTAATAAAAAAATTATATATTTTGTCCGAAGGACACCTTAATTCTGCTTTTAAGGCCCTTTGCCCTCGAACAAATAAGGCTCCGCCTTATTTGTTCTCATCCACATCAGTATAATCTGCGTCGTAGACGTTGGGGTCTGCTGAGCTGCCGGCATCTGCACCGCCCTGAGCTGCAGCTTGCGCCTCGGCAGCTGCCTTATAAAGCTTTTCGGAAACTGCATAGACCTGCTTTTGAAGCTCTTCCTGCTTTGCCTTTATAGCATCAAGGTCTGTGCCCTTGAGCGCTTCTTTTAAGGCTTCCTTAGCATCCTCAAGACCCTTCTTCTCATCCTCAGAGAGTTTGTCTCCCATTTCGGTTATGGTCTTTTCGGTGGTGTAAACCATCTGATCTGCACCGTTTCTGAGGTCTACCTCTTCGCGGCGCTTCTTATCCTCAGCGGCATACTGCTCAGCATCCTTAACAGCCTTGTCGATATCATCCTTAGACATATTGGTTGAGGAAGTGATGGTAATATCATTCTCCTTACCTGTTCCGAGGTCCTTAGCGGAAACGTGTACGATACCATTTGCGTCGATATCGAAGGTTACCTCGATCTGGGGGATTCCGCGGGGTGCGGGAGCAATTCCGTCAAGGTGGAATACGCCGAGGGTCTTGTTATCTCTTGCAAATTCTCTCTCACCCTGAAGCACGTGAACTTCAACCGAAGTCTGACCGTCAGCAGCGGTTGAGAAGATCTGGCTCTTCTTTGCAGGGATGGTGGTGTTTCTGTCGATTACCTTTGTTGAAACGCCGCCCATAGTTTCGATACCGAGTGACAGAGGAGTAACATCAAGGAGGAGAAGTCCCTTAACGTCGCCGCCGAGTACACCGCCCTGAATTGCAGCGCCGAGAGCTACGCACTCATCGGGGTTGAGTCCCTTAGAGGGCTCTTTTCCTATAAACTTAGCAACTGCTTCCTGAACAGCGGGAATTCTCGAAGAACCGCCGACCATAAGAACCTTATGGATCTGGCTCTTGTCAAGACCCGAATCGGAAAGCGCCTGACGAACGGGCACCATAGTAGCCTCTACAAGATCGTCGGTCAGCTCGTTGAACTTAGCGCGTGTAAGAGTAGCCTCATAGTGCTTAGGACCTGTAGCATCAGCAGTAATAAAGGGCAGATTGATATCGGTAGTAGTCATACCCGAAAGGTCGATCTTTGCCTTTTCAGCAGCTTCCTTAATTCTCTGCATTGCCATTTTGTCATTTGAGAGGTCGATGCCGTTATCAGCCTTAAAGCCCGCAACGATCCAATCCATTATTCTCTTATCAAAGTCGTCACCGCCGAGTCGGTTGTTACCTGCGGTTGCCAGAACCTCCTGAACTCCGTCGCCCATCTCGATGATGGATACGTCGAAGGTACCACCGCCGAGGTCGTATACCATAACCTTCTGATCGTCTTCCTTATCAATAGAATAAGCAAGCGCTGCTGCGGTAGGCTCGTTGATGATTCTCTTTACCTCAAGGCCTGCGATCTTACCTGCATCCTTTGTAGCCTGACGCTGAGCGTCGGTAAAGTATGCGGGAACAGTGATAACGGCTTCTGTAACGGTAGTTCCGAGATATGCTTCTGCATCAGCCTTCAGCTTCTGAAGAATGATTGCGGAGATCTCCTGAGGGGTGTATGCCTTGCCGTCGATAGAAACGGTGTTAGCAGTACCCATATCTCTCTTTATAGAAGCGATAGTACGGTCGGGGTTAGTGATAGCCTGACGCTTTGCGACCTGACCTACCATTCTCTCGCCTGTCTTTGAAAAAGCAACTACAGACGGTGTAGTTCTTGAACCCTCTGCGTTAGCGATAACTACAGGCTCACCGCCCTCCATAACAGCAACGCAGGAGTTAGTTGTACCTAAGTCGATTCCAATAATTTTTCCCATTGTAATATATCTCCTTTAAGATTAGTCATATATAATTCGTTCCCGTAAGGGAACACATTCCCTCGTCCCCGAGCCCTCTGCCCTTGGCCCTAAGGTTTAGTTTGCCACTTGTACCATAGCCGGTCTGACTACGGTGTCGCCGAATTTATATCCCTTCTGAAGCACGGCGGCTACGACATTTTCACCTAGATTTTCGTCCTCGATATGCATTATTGCTTCGTGGATTTCGGGATTGAATTCTTCACCTACTGTGCCTATCTCGACCAGTCCGAGTTTGCCCGACAGGTCAGAAAGCTGTTTTACTATCAGCTCTATACCTTTATTATACTGATCGGTACCCTGTTCATATTCAGCCGCTCTGTCAGCGTTATCGAGTATAGGTAGCAGGGTCTTCATAACACTTGCTTTTGCATACTCGGCAGTAGAAAGCTTTTCACGCTCGGTGCGCTTTTTAAAGTTATCAAACTCAGCCGCTGTGCGGAGAAGCATATCCTTTGTCTCTGCAAGCTCTGTCTTTATCTTTTCAAGCTCAGCATTTTTCTTTGGCTTCTTTTCCTTCTTCGCAGGCTCCGCATTTACTTCGGCGGTCTCCTCAGTCTCAGGAGTCTTTACCTCTTCAGCCATTTTTATTCCTCCAATCCTTTAAGTACATCAGACATAATATTCCCCACACGGTCGGCGAGATATTCAACGCTAGCAAGCAGACTGCCATAAGACATTCTCGTCGGTCCTATAAGAGCTATCTTTCCGTACTGCCGTTTATCTCCGTAGCTTGCCACTATCATTCCCGTGGGCTTAAGCTCGGTATATGCAGTGTCATCTCCGAAAATAACCCCAACAGGGTCCGTGACAGATGAGAATATGCTTGCTACTGCATCACTTCCGCTGAGCAGCTCCAGCATTCTCTTGGCTTCTATATCCTTACGGAATATAGAAAAAAGATTCGCTGTGCCGACTACTTTGACCTGAGTGCGGTTAAGCTGTGCCGCCAGCTCAAAAGCATTAGATAAAAGCGGTGCGAGCGACAGTGCATCCAGTCCCGCAAGCACAACAATGCTCTGCAAGTATGCCATATCAAGCAGGCTTGCATCCCGTCCGCAGACATTTTCACAAACAATGCGGTCAAACCTCGCTATAAGGTCAGGAGTTATCAAACAGTCGGTGCACACAAGACGGCTTTTTGATCTGCCGTCATCGGTCATCATAAAGATGACTGCAGCACTCCTTCCCATCGGGAGCAGGCTCACCCGCCTTATCCGTACACTGCGGTCTGCATTCGACGCGACCAACGCGGGAAGTCCCGTCAGCTCGGACAGAATGGTCGCCGCTGAGGTGCCGATGCTCTCAGGGTCGGGAGATACTGAGGATAACATTCCGTCGACTACCGATTTTCCCTCTTGTGAAAGCTTTTCGGGCTGCATCAGCTCGGTAACGTAAAGCCTGTAGGCACGGCTTGTGGGAACTCTGCCAGCAGATGTGTGCGGCTGTTCAAGATATCCCATTTCACAAAGGTCGCTCATCTCATTTCTGAGCGTGGCAGTCGAGGGCGCGTTCACAAGTCTCCCCGCCAATATCTTCGAGCCTATCGGCTCTCCGTTTTCAATATGAGCGCGGACTATCTCGGCCAGTATTGCTTTTTTGCGCGGTGTAAGCTCCAACCCCAGACCCCCTCATTCGTTTTTTAGCACTCTATGTGTCAGAGTGCTAACGCAAATATAATTTACCACTTTCTGTCATAATTGTCAATAGGTAAATGTGAAGAAATTGTAAAAAGTTTTTGACTTTCCCTGACTTTCAAATATGTAAATAAACCGCCTTTCGTCAAGGCGGTCTATCATCTAATTTCTGTCGTGGGGCTTAAAAATGAGAGACATAAGGTATCCGAAGCAGATTGCCGCCGTGATTCCCGCCGATGTGGCTGTCAGTCCTCCCATAAATATTCCCATAAACCCGTACTCGTCTACCGCTTTTTTTACTCCCTCGGCAAGAGAATGTCCAAAGCCTGTGAGCGGTACGGTAGCGCCTGCTCCCGCAAAGTCGACAAGCGGCTTGTAGAGACCGAGCCCCGACAGCGCCACACCTACGACCACAAAGCTGACGAGAATACGCGCCGGTGTGAGCTTTGTGTAATCTATCAGCACCTGTCCTACAAGACAGATCGCTCCACCGACCAAAAACGCTTTTAAGCAATTAATAAATATATCCATAATATCACCCGTTTTATTGTTCCTGCTATTGACCCGAATATGCAACATAGTGTAAAATTTCAAAAAAGGGGTAAGATTTTAAAAAAGAATATCTCGCTCTTGCCGCAAAAACACCCTGCGAGGAATATTATCTTTCAATGATGACCGCGTGACCCACAACAGAACTGTCCAAAAGGCAGTCAAAAGCTATAGAATAAGCAATGAACAAAAAGCGTTTTTGAGGACTATTAAATACTGACAACTATTTATATTTGGCGCTTGACAAAGATAGTTTAAAACTGTATAATATCTTTTGCGGATAGGGCAGAAAAGTAAGATTTATCTGAAAGTAAGCCCCGCCTCGGATGACCTCGCCGTGTAAAAATCAGGGGAAAAATAAGTGATACGTTAAAAGGTATACTTCTTCACTATTACCTCTTACCTATTACTTCATATATGCGGATGTGGCGGAATAGGCAGACGCGCTAGATTCAGGTTCTAGTGGTAGCAATACCATGTGGGTTCAAGTCCCTTCATCCGCACCAAAGCATTCAAACCCGAACCTTTTACCAATCGGTGAAACGTTCGGGTTTGTTGTTTTCTTAAAAGATGTTAAATAGCCTTTGTTTGTGGCAGTACAGAGTTAGTTGCCCTGTACTGCAACTTCTTCGTTTCAATAGATTTCGTACATAAAGGAGATTTGAAATGAAGACTAAAAAAGAAACTAACACTAATACATCAAGAATTATTTTCTTTACTATTGCACTTACATATAATTTAATATTGGCATTTTACTTGAGAGATTTTCTTGTTCTCTCTCCCACTTTACAAGTTTTCTATCTACTATC
>JAZNTG010000059.1:0-15354 GCA_045591645.1 Acutalibacteraceae bacterium
TATGTTACAGATCACCTAAAGCACTCATTTATTCTTGGTTATTACTTTGAAAGGAATAAAAATTTATGCATAACAAATCTAAATCTGACAGCTATGCCGCTGCAGGAGTTGATATCACCGCAGGCTATAAGGCGGTAGAACTAATGAAGACCCATATCAAGCGCACGCGTAATGAAGGCTGCCTTGATGATGTGGGCGGCTTTGGCGGCTGCTTCGGATTAAATCTTGACGGAATTAAGGAGCCTGTGCTTGTCGCAGGCACAGACGGCTGCGGCACCAAAGTTAAGCTTGCGCAGCTTCTCGATAAACACGATACTATTGGTATTGATGCTGTTGCTATGTGCGTTAACGATATTATCTGCTGTGGCGCAAAGCCCCTTTTCTTTCTTGACTATATCGCTTGCGGCAAAAATTACCCTGAAAAGATAGCAGATATCGTCGGCGGTGTTGCAGAGGGCTGTGTTCAGGCGGGCTGTGCTCTTATCGGCGGAGAAACTGCAGAGCATCCCGGTCTTATGCCTGAGGAGGATTATGACCTTGCAGGCTACTGCACAGGCGTTGTGGACAAGTCAAAGATACTCGACAACAAAAAGGTAGCAGAGGGTGACGTTATTATCGCTCTTGCTTCCACAGGTGTCCATTCTAACGGCTTCTCTCTTGTACGCAAGGTCTTTGACATCGAGTCGGCTGATCTCTCGGCTTACAAGGAAGAACTTGGCGGCAAGACCCTCGGTGAAACACTTCTTACTCCTACAAAGATATATGTTAAGTCTATGCTTGCTTTAATGAAAGAGGTCGATGTTAAGGCCGTTTCTCACATTACAGGCGGCGGATTTTATGAAAATATTCCGAGAAGTCTGCCCGAGGGATATTCTGCAAAAATCAAGAAGAGCGATGTCCGCGTTCTCCCTATTTTCAATCTTATAGCAAAGGTTGGAAATATCCCCGAGCGCGATATGTTCAACACCTTCAATATGGGTGTCGGTATGAGCGTTGTTGTAAATAAGGCAAATGCCCAGAAGGCAGTGGAAATACTGAATAACAACGGTGAAACTGCTTATATCCTTGGTGAGATTGTAAAATCTGATGAAGGTGTAATATTAGAATAATTTTGGTGGTGTGACTATGCAAAAGGTGCGTATAGCCGTACTTGTATCAGGCGGCGGAACAAATCTTCAGGCGTTGATCGACGCAGAGAAGAGCGGTATCATCAAAAGCGGCGAGATCACACTTGTTATCTCCAACAAGCCTGATGCTTACGCGCTCGAGAGAGCCGCAAATGCAGGCATTAAAAGTGCAGTCGTTGAAAAGAAGGGAAACCCCTCCTTTGAGAATGAGCTTATTGAAAAACTCGACAGCGAGAATATCGACGTTATAGTTCTCGCAGGCTTTATGTGCATCTTAAGTGAAAAATTTACAAAGCACTTTGAAGATCGCATACTTAATGTCCATCCCTCGCTCATTCCGTCCTTTTGCGGAGAGGGTTTTTACGGTCTTCGCGTACATGAGGCGGCTTTAAGCTACGGAGTTAAGGTCACAGGCGCTACCGTTCATTTCGTAAACGAGATTCCCGACGGAGGAAGGATAATCCTTCAGAAAGCAGTAGCTGTTGAAGAGGGAGATACTCCCGAGGTCTTACAGAAAAGGGTTATGGAGCAGGCTGAATGGCTGATCCTTCCCGAAGCGACCGAAAAGGTTTGTGCTGAAATATTAAAAAGGTGAGGAAATAAAATGAAGATTTCAACAATTGCAAATGAGCTTAATTCGCTTAGCTATCACGGCAGAGGAATTATGATAGGCAAGAGTGCCGATGCTAAAAAGGCAGTTACCGCTTATTTCATTATGGGAAGAAGCGAAAACAGCCGCAACCGCGTTTTTGTCGCCGAGGGCGACGCTATGCGCACCAAGGCTTTTGATGAGTCCAAAATGACCGATCCTCATCTTATTATCTACTATCCCGTTCGTGTGCTCGGCAATAAGACCATCGTTACAAACGGTGATCAGACCGACACTATTTTCGACCTTATGGATAAGCAGATGACCTTTGAACAGGCGCTTCGCACACGCGAGTTTGAGGACGACAAGCCGAACTTCACTCCCCGTATTTCAGGTATTATAAGACGTGAAGCTGACGGTATGAATTTTGCTATGTCTATCCTCAAGTCAGCAGAGGGCGATGACTCCTCCTGCGAGAGATTTACATACGCTTATTCAAACCCCATAGCTGGTCGCGCAAAGTTCATTCACACCTATAACGGTGACGGCAATCCGCTTCCGTCCTATGAGGGTGAGCCTAAGACCTTAGAGCTTCCCGACGTTTCTATAGATGAGCTGACCGACCTTATCTGGACCAACCTTAATGAGGATAATAAGGTCTCTCTCTTTGTAAGATATATCGATATCGCTACAGGCGAGATTGAGACCAGAATCATAAACAAGAATAAATAAAAGGGTAGAGAAATAATGAAAGAATTTGAACTTAAATACGGTTGTAACCCCAATCAGAAGCCAGCAAAGATATTTATGAGTGATGGCAGCGAGCTTCCGATAGAGATATTAAACGGCAGACCCGGCTTTATCAATTTTCTTGATGCATTTAACTCCTGGCAGCTTGTAAAGGAGCTCAAGGAAGCGCTCGGTATGCCTGCAGTAACTTCCTTTAAGCATGTAAGCCCCACCTCTGCGGCTATCGGACTGCCTCTGTCTGATAAACTCAAAAAGGCTTGCTTTGTAGACGATATAGAGGGTCTTGATGAGTCGCCCCTCGCATGCGCTTATGCCAGAGCGCGCGGCACCGACCGTATGTGTTCATTTGGTGACTGGGTTGCTCTGTCAGATGTTTGCGATGTCGCAACCGCCAACCTTATCAAGCGCGAGGTGTCCGACGGAGTTATCGCTCCCGGTTATGAGCCCGAGGCTCTTGAGATATTAAAATCTAAGAGAAAGGGTACATACAATATCGTAAAGATCGACCCCGATTATGTTCCGGCTCCAATTGAACATAAGCAGGTCTATGGCATCACCTTTGAGCAGGGAAGAAACGAGTTCAAGATAAACCGTGATCTTCTCACAAATATTGTTACCGAGAATAAGGATATGCCTGAGAGCGCAGTACGCGACCTTATAATCGCACTTATAACCCTTAAATATACTCAGTCAAACTCAGTATGCTATGCTGTAGACGGACAGGCTATAGGTGTTGGTGCAGGTCAGCAGTCGAGAGTTCACTGTACCCGTCTTGCAGGCGGCAAGGCAGATACCTGGCAGCTTCGTCAGCACGATAAGGTGTTAGCTCTGCCCTTTAAGGATACCCTCGGCAGACCCGACAGAGATAATGTTATCGACGGATATATCAATCAGAATGAAGAGGATGTCTGCGCCGACGGTAACTGGCAGAAGTACTTCACCCGTCAGCCCGAGCGCTTTACGAGAGAAGAACAGAGAGCATATCTTGACACAATTACAGGAGTTGCTCTCGGCTCGGATGCGTTCTTCCCGTTTGACGATAATATTGAACGCGCAAAGAAGAGCGGCGTTTCCTATATAGCAGAGCCGGGCGGCTCTATCCGCGATGATATAGTCATTGAATGCTGCAACAAGTATGGCATGACGATGGCATTTACGGGAATGAGACTGTTCCACCACTAATTTTTGAAAGGTTGAATATCTTGAAAATAATGGTTGTCGGTGGCGGCGGAAGAGAGCATGCCATCATAAAGAAGTTAAAAGAAAATAAGGATATTGAAAAGATATACGCGCTTCCGGGTAACGGCGGTATGAAGGACGATGCCGAGTGTGTAGCTATCGGCGCAAAGGATATTGACGGAATAGTTAAGTTTGCAGCTGAAAACAAGATAGATTTCGCTGTGGTAGCTCCCGACGATCCGCTTGTTCTCGGTGCGGTAGACGCTTTAAATAAAATCGGAATTCCCTGTTTCGGACCCGACGCAAAGGCGGCTATAATTGAGGGCAGTAAGGTATTTTCAAAGAATCTTATGAAAAAATACGGCATCCCCACCGCTGAATATGAAGTATTTTCCGATATGGATGCCGCGCTAGAATATTTAAAGACCGCACCTATTCCGACCGTTGTTAAGGCAGATGGTCTTGCTCTCGGCAAGGGTGTGCTTATCTGCTTCACCCGTGAGGAAGCGTATGATGCGGTAAAGTCGATTATGGGAGATAAGGTCTTCGGTGAATCGGGAAGCAATATCGTAATTGAGGAATTTCTGACTGGTCCCGAGGTTTCGGTTCTCTCCTTTACAGACGGTAAGACTTTAGTTCCTATGGTGTCCTCAATGGACCATAAGCGTGCCCTTGATAACGATGAGGGACTGAACACAGGCGGTATGGGCACCATTGCACCTAACCCCTATTATACCGATAAAATAGCCGCCGAGTGTATGGAAAAGATATTTCTGCCGACAGTCGATGCTATGAATAAAGAGGGAAGAACCTTCAAGGGTTGCCTTTATTTCGGACTTATGCTGACTCCGAACGGTCCCAAGGTCATTGAGTACAACTGCCGTTTCGGCGATCCCGAAACTCAGGTAGTTTTGCCGCTTCTTAAAACCGACCTCTTCACTATAATGAAAGCGGTCGCTGAGGAGAGGCTCGATGAAGTTAATGTTGAGTTTTCAGGCGGTGCCGCATGCTGTGTGGTAATGGCTTCAAAGGGATATCCGGGGAAGTATGATTCAGGCTTTGAGATTAAAATAGCAGATAACTGTAAGGCTGAAGTCTATGTCGCAGGAGCAAAGCTTTCGGACGGCAGGGTAGTAACCGCAGGCGGACGTGTGCTCGGTGTGGTAATGACTGCAGATACATTAAAGGATGCTGTCAATAAGGCATATGAAGAGGTAGAAAACGTCACCTTTGATAACGCTTACTATCGCCGCGACATCGGTCAAAGAGCATTACAAGCAATAAGGAGTATATAATGGTTTACCGTATTTATGTTGAAAAGAAAAAGGAGCTTGCGAACGAAGCGGCTTCGCTGCTTAGTGATCTTCGCACATTTTTGCAGATAAAAAATCTTGATTCTGTAAGACTTCTTAACCGTTATGATGTTGAGAATATCGAAAAGGAGCTTTTCGATTATGCTGTAGGCACCGTTTTCAGTGAGCCTCAGCTCGATATTGTTACAAAAACGGTAGAAAATGCCGAAAATGCCGTTGTGTTTGCTGCTGAGTATCTCCCCGGTCAGTTTGACCAGAGAGCAGACTCTGCCGCACAGTGTATTCAGATAATAAGCCAAGGAGAGCGTCCTTTAGTTAGGACCGCAAAGGTATATGTTCTTTACGGAGATCTGACCGCAGAGGATATCGCCGCTGTTAAAAAGTATGTTATCAACCCCGTTGAGTCAAGAGAAGCCTCTCTCGAAGAGTGCGAGACCCTTGTCACAAAATATGATATTCCTACCGAGGTTGTAACCCTTGACGGATTTTTAGAACTAGATGAAGCAGGTCTTGCCGATTTTGTTAAGAATTACGGCCTTGCTATGGATAACGATGATATCAAGTTCTGTCAGGATTATTTCAAGACCGAAAAGAGAAACCCCACTATCACCGAGATTCGTATGATAGATACATATTGGTCTGACCATTGCCGTCATACTACATTTAACACAAAGATAGAGGATGTTAAATTTGAGGACGAGCTGACTCAAAAGACCTATGAGGAGTATCTCGACATCCGCAGAAAACTTGGCAGAACAAAGCCCGTCACCCTTATGGATATCGGAACTCTTGCCGCAAAATATCTCAGAAGTCAGGGTAAGCTCGACAAACTTGATGAGTCGGAAGAGATCAATGCTTGCACTGTTAAAATTAAGGTAGATGTTGAGGGCGAAGAGCAGGATTGGCTCCTCCTCTTCAAGAACGAGACCCACAACCATCCTACCGAGATCGAGCCTTTCGGCGGGGCCGCTACCTGTATCGGCGGCGCTATACGTGACCCGCTTTCTGGACGTAGTTATGTCTATGCCGCTATGCGTGTTACGGGCGCGGCTGATCCTTTAAAGCCTGTAAGCGAAACCTTAGCGGGCAAACTTCCTCAGAGAAAGATAGTTACTACTGCTGCGGCGGGCTATTCCTCCTACGGCAACCAGATCGGACTTGCACCAGGTCAGGTAGATGAGCTTTACCACGATGGATATGCCGCAAAGCGTATGGAGATAGGCGCAGTTATCGCTGCCGCTCCTGCTGAAAATGTGCGCCGTGAACGCCCTGTTGACGGAGATATCGTAATACTTCTCGGCGGCAGAACAGGCAGAGACGGCTGCGGCGGAGCTACAGGATCTTCTAAGTCACATACTCTCGAATCACTTGAGACCTGCGGCGCAGAGGTACAGAAGGGTAATGCGCCCGAAGAGCGTAAGCTTCAGCGTCTTTTCCGTAATCCTGAGGCTTCCCGTCTTATCAAGCGCTGTAATGACTTCGGCGCAGGCGGTGTTTCGGTCGCTGTAGGTGAGCTTGCTGACGGTCTTGTTATAGACCTTAATGCAGTTCCCAAGAAGTATGAGGGTCTTGACGGTACCGAGCTTGCGATCAGCGAATCTCAGGAAAGAATGGCTGTTGTTGTAGAGGCTAAGGATGTTGACGCCTTTAAGGCACTTGCCGCAAGGGAAAATCTTGAGGCTACCGTTGTAGCCCGCGTTACAGAAGAAGCGCGCCTCGTTATGAATTGGAACGGCAAGGCTATCTGTGATATTTCGCGTGAATTCTTAAATTCAAACGGCGCACCCAAGTCTATTGATATTACGGCTACAAAACCTGCTGACTACGGTAAGGAGATCGGCGATGACTTTATAGCTGAATATATGAAGCTTGCCACCGATCTTAACGTCTGCTCAAAGCGTGGTCTGTCAGAGCGTTTTGACTCCACTATCGGTGCAGGAACAGTTCTTATGCCTTTCGGCGGTAAGAATCAGCAGACACCCATACAGGCTATGGTACATAAGGTCTCGGTCGAGAAGAATGATACTAAGACCTGCTCGCTGATGAGCTGGGGCTACAACCCCTATATTGCCGAGAAGAGCCCTTATCATTCGGCTTACCTCGCAGTAGTTGAGTCGGTCTCTAAGCTTATCGCTACAGGTGCAAAGTTTGAGGATGTATACCTCACATTCCAAGAGTATTTTGAGCGTCCTCGTAAGGAACGTGACCGTTGGGGCAAGCCTTTTGCCGCTCTTTTGGGAGCGTTCAAGGCTCAGGTAGAACTCGGTATTGCCGCTATCGGCGGTAAGGACTCTATGTCGGGCTCCTTTGAGGATCTTGATGTTCCTCCGACCCTTGTTTCCTTTGCAGTTACAACTGAGGATATTGATAATATAGTTTCACCTGAGTTCAAGGGAGCAGACCATAAGGTCGTTGTTTTAAGACCCGACTATGATGACAACGGACTTCCCACTACCTCGTCATTGCTTTCGGTTTACGACAAGGTTTATGAGCTTGTGACAAGCGGAAAATGCCTTGCGGCTTATACTCCGACTTATGGCGGTATTGCTGAGGCTGTTATGAAGATGAGCTTCGGTAACTCAGTTGGATTTGCGTTTGACGATAGCGCAGAAATGAAGGATATCTTCGGTTATAACTACGGTGCATTTGTGCTTGAGCTGACCGAGGATCTTGAAATTGGCGAAACTCTCGGTGTGACCCTTTCGGATAACGTTATTCTTTATAAGGATAAGGCTGTCGATATGGATGCTCTTTTGAAGATTTACGAGGAAAAGCTAGAGCCTGTATACTCTTGCAATATCGAGCAGAAGAAGGGTGAGATCCCAGCCTTCTGTTGTACCGAAAAAAGCACTCTGAGCCCTGCTATCAAGGTTGCAAAACCCAAGGTTCTTATTCCTGTATTCCCGGGAACTAACTGTGAGTTTGATACGGCAAAGGCTATGCAGAGAGCAGGAGCAGACCCCGAGATAATCGTTATAAAGAACCTTACAGCTAAGGGTATTTCTGAGTCGGTAGAATATTTTGCAGATCGGTTAAAGCAGGCTCAGATAGTATTTATCCCCGGCGGATTCTCGGGCGGTGACGAGCCTGACGGTTCAGGTAAGTTTATCACAGCGTTCTTCAGAAACGGTGCTGTCAAGGAGCAGGTCAATGAGCTTCTTCGTAACAGAGACGGACTTATGTGCGGTATCTGTAACGGCTTCCAGGCAATTATTAAGCTCGGTCTTGTCCCCTTCGGTGAGATAATCGACACTGATGAGAACTGCCCGACTCTTACCTTTAACACTATCGGTCGCCATCAGTCGAGAATAGTCAGGACCAGAATTGCATCAACAAAGTCCCCGTGGCTCTCTGCTTGTAAGGTCGGTGACATTTACGATGTTCCGATCTCTCACGGCGAGGGTAAGTTCTTAGCAAGCGACGAAATGATCGCGAAGTTAGCCGCTAACGGACAGATCGCTACACAGTATGTTGATCTGGCGGGAGCTCCGACAAGTGATGTCCGTTTCAACCCCAACGATTCGGCTGCCGCTATCGAGGGAATCCTTTCTCCCGACGGCAGAGGCTTCGGTAAGATGGGTCACTCTGAGCGTACAGGTTCGGGACTTTATAAGAATGTCGACGGCAATTACGATATGAAGATGTTTGAGTCTGCGATTAACTATTTTAATATCTAAATAATTTAAAGCAGCAGTCAATTATTTAATATTTTTGATTGCTGCTTTACATACTTTTTACAGGAGGGAGAAGAGCTATGGCAGTATTCGGTAAAGCACCCGACTATATTTATGGCTTGCTTTCACAAAAAGGCATAGATACAGGTGATATATATCTTTTGACCTATTGCGATATGAATGATTGGCATATTTTTTGCGATACATATGTCGGCGCTACTTCAGACACGCTCTTTGTCCTTTCGGGTACAGAACAGCTTGAGCACTCCTCGCAAAATATGAAAGGCAGTGTGAGCGTGTTCGCTGAATCTGATTTCAGGCTCTACAGCCTTGAGAATATTGAGAATGTATATGTGGAGGAGCTGCTTTCCTCGTCCCGCCTTATTGCAAGGTCCAAGGACGGTGAGGTCATATTCCTTTCGGCTATGTCAAATTTCTGCAAGGCCAGTGCAGGGCTTTTTGCAAAATATTTCTCAAGAATTAAAAAGGGTGAGATAACATCACCTGACTTTACACTAGACAACGAGGATGATCCTCGGGAAAACCGTTGCCCCAAGTGCGGTATGACCTATCCCGACCACAACCGTAAAATTTGCCCACGCTGTATGGAAAAGGGAAAGCTATTCAGAAGATTTGCAGAATTTCTCTTTAAATATAAAAGAGAGCTTGTGATACTTTTACTGTCACTTGTTATTCTGACTGCGACGAGCATCACCGTGCCTTATTTTTCGAAGGGCTTCTTTTACGACAATGTTTTGTCCGAGGGCGGAAGCCTTTACGGAGAGGTTTTACTAGCGGTAGGTATCATAATTGCGACTCAGGCTCTGTCACAGATAGCTGATATGATAAACGGAGTAGTCTCTACTAAGATCGCGGCACGGGTAGTGTTTGATCTTAAATGCACCATCTTCGGCGCAATAGAAAAGCTGTCGATGAGGTTTTTCTCGGGCAGACAGACAGGTGCTCTTATGACTCAGGTAAACAATGACTCCAACACGATCTATAGCTTCTTCTGTGACGATATACCGCTGTTTCTTATAAATATCGTTCAGGTATCAGTCCTGTGTGTGATACTCTTTTCAATGAGTCCGCTTTTAGCGGCAATGTCACTTGTTACTGTGCCGATATTCTTCTTCCTTCTCAGAACCACATACGCTACTTCTAAAAAACTGAATGCAGTAAAATATTCGGGTACGCGCAGTATGAATTCAGGACTTGCAGATGTCCTTGGCGGTATGCGTGTTGTAAAAGCCTTCTCAAAGGAGCAGACTGAAGCCGTACGTTTCGATAAAAACAACAGGCGCGCCGCAAAGGGGACCCGAAAGCTCTCGGTATTCAATAACTGGGCATATCCCTCCATAGGGTATATTCTCTATTTAGGTAATATCGCAGCCCTCGGCTTCGGCGGCTATATGGTAATGAAGGGTGAGCTTACCTATGGCGAGCTTATAACCTTTACGGCATATGTAAATATGATCTACAGCCCGATGACCTTTTTCTCAAATATGATCGACAGGTCTGCAGCTTGCACTAATTCTTTGCAAAGGCTTTTTGAGATATATGATACCGAGCCTGAGATAACCGAAAAGGCAGACGCTGTATCGCTCGAAAGAATTGACGGCAGAGTAGAATTCAGAAATGTTGACTTTGGATATTCAAAGCACAGAAAGGTAATAGATAACGTCAGCTTCGATATCGAAGCAGGAAAGATACTGGGTATTGTCGGACATACGGGTGCAGGTAAGAGTACAATTGCAAATCTTATTATGCGTCTTTATGATGTTGATGAGGGACATATATACATAGACGGTATCGATGTCAAGGACCTGACCTTTAAGACCCTATATGAAAATATAGCGATAGTCTCGCAGGAAACATATTTCTTTATGGGTTCTATTCTCGATAATATCAGATATGCAAGACCCGAGGCTAGCTATGAAGAGGTAATTAAGGCGGCAAAGTGCGCGGGTGCTCACGACTTTATAGTAAGACTCCCCGATGCCTATAATACAAAGATCGGATTTGGATATAAAGACCTTTCGGGCGGAGAGCGGCAGAGGCTTTCTATCGCGCGGGCGATACTCCGCGACCCTAAAATACTTATTCTTGATGAAGCCACAGCTGCGATGGATACTAAAACCGAAAAAATGATACAAAATGCGCTTTCAAAGCTTACTCGAGGCAAGACTACAATAATGATAGCACACCGCCTCTCGACCCTTCGTGACGCCGATAAATTAATAGTCATTGAGCACGGCAAGGTTATGGAGAGCGGCACGCACAGAGAGCTTCTTGCGATAGAAGGCGGTATCTACAATAAGCTTTACACCCTGCAGGCAGAAGCGCTTAAAAATGCAGGGATAACAGAATAGGAGGGAAATTTATGTTTGGTACTAGCGGATTCGGCGGACCGAGAGGTCACGGCGATTCGGGAGCTGCGGGGAGACCCCGTCCGATAGGAAAAGCTTCTTCAGAAATTCTAAGACTCAGTCCCGAGATCTGTGAATTTTCTTCAAAAAACGGATTTCCTTCTTTGACCCTTAAAAAGGGCGAGGAGACTGTACATTATGATAAGGTCTCCTTCCACAGGACATTTCCTTTTGAGCTTTTATGGCAGTATATTTCTGTTCTCGACGATGAGGACGGAGAAATAGGACTTATATATGATATAAATGATTTCGGCGAAGCGGCGGACATTATCAGGACCGAGCTTGAACGAAGATATTATGAGCCGAGAATTTTGTCGGTGGTGTCGCTCAAGGAGCGTTACGGATTTTCTTACTGGAAGGTAAAGCTGACCGACCGCAGAACGGTCGAGTTTACAATGCAGGACACCTTCAGAAATATCATCAGAGCAGGTGAGGATAAGGCTATTCTGCTTGATGTTGACGCAAACCGTTTTGTCATCGAAAGCATTAAAGCACTCGACCGAAAAAGCTATAAGAGGATAGAGTTGTATCTGTAATGTCAAATATTTCTAAGGATCTAAAACTGCGACTTGAAGAGGTATTGCCCGAATCCGAGACGGCTGCCCTGCTTTATGCCTTCAGGTTCAATCTGTCTGCAGAAAATGATGACCGCTGCGACGGTATCGTCGCGTGCAGCCGTGAGCATCTTAACGTGATCCACGGACGCAAGCTTGTAAGAAGCATTAACTGCAGTGATATCGATACGCTTACCGCTGAGACTGCGGTAGGCTGTGTCCTTGTGTCTTACTGCTCTAAAGCTGCTGGCGACCACTATCTGCTATGCAGATCTGATAATCTACATTCGGCTTCAATAGTTAAAACGGTAAGGTTAATGAATCATTATCTTGAAGACGGTACAGTTCCCGTAACATCAAATAGCTCACAGGATAAATGTTCCAAGTGTGGCAGACCGTACCGTCAGGGCAGTAAGGTCTGCTCTCACTGTAGCGACCGAAAAAAGATATTTTCCAGAACGTGGAGGCTCTTGTCACCGTATAAGGGCTTTGTGTTTTCGGCAACGGTGCTTTTCTTCGGTATCAGCGGACTTAAGCTCCTGCTTCCGTATATTGACCGAATAGCGGTCGATAAGTACATACAAAATCCCAATCCTGCGTCGGTTGACCTCGGAAACTTTGCTCTTGTAATGCTCTCTATGCTTGTGATAGAGCTCAGCTTAAAGGCGCTGTCTGCTGTCAGGTCACACCTACTGATACATGCAAGCAACAAAATGATCGTAGATCTGCGTAATAAGCTTTTCGAAAAGATACAAAGGCTCAGTATCAGTAAGATATCAAAGCATGAGGCGGGAGACCTTATGCACAGAGTTTCCTCAGATACGGCTCAGGTTGAAAGCTTTTTGGTAAACTATCTGCCGAGCGTCCTTGAACAGCTGACGGTATTTGCGGCTGTCGGAATATACTTGCTTGCATATGATCCGTTGCTTTTTCTTATGATAATACTTCCCACTCCCATAGTGGTTTTATCGTTCCGTCTTTTTTGGCGGCTTATGAGAGTGCTTTTTCATAAACGCTGGATGTGTGCCAGCAAAACAAATTCTATTTTACACGATATTTTTTCAGGTATCAGGGTCGTTAAAGCCTTTGGCACCGAGCATAGGGAAAACCGCCGATTCAGTGAATCTGCAGATCAGGAGAAAGTATTACAGGAAAAGAGCGACTGTATCTGGAGTCTTATAATGCCGATACTGCGTTTTCTTATCTGCTTTGGAGAGTTTATTATACTGTTTTATGTTGGAAACCGGATACTCGGAGGCAGTATGACCCTCGGTGAAATGAGCCAGTTTTCATCGTATGCGAGTATGATGTATGCACCGCTTCGTATGATAGCTATGATACCGCGCCATATTATGCGATTTTCCACATCGTCTGCAAAAATATACGAAGTACTTGATGAGACCGAGGATGTCACCGACAGTGAACAGCCGATTGATCTGAACATCAAAGGAGATATTGATATTTGCGGAGTTTCATTCGGCTATGACAGCGGTAAAGAAGTGCTTCACAAGGTAACACTCAGTGTAAAGAGCGGAGAATTTATTGGACTAGTTGGCGCTTCAGGTGTGGGTAAATCCACCCTTATCAACCTTATAATGCGTATGTACGACGTTGAAGAGGGAAGCATTACGGTCGATGGAGTCGATATCAGAAGCATATCTCAGGAGTCCTTACGCTCACAGATGGGCGTAGTGCTTCAGGAAACCTTCCTCTTTTCGGGATCTGTTTACCAGAATATCGCTTATGCAAAGCCGACTGCTACCCGAGAGGAGATAATCAAGGTCGCAAAGCTTTCGGGCTGTCACGATTTTATTGTGCGGCTCCCCGACGGATATAACACACGGGTAGGGGAGAAAGGCTCTACACTGTCGGGCGGAGAGCGTCAGAGGATCGCAATAGCACGCGCATTGCTTCACGATCCGCGAATTCTTATTCTTGATGAAGCTACAGCTTCGCTTGACACCGAGACCGAAAAGCAGATTCAGGATGCCCTTTTGGAGCTTTCGAAAAATCGTACAACTATAGCGATAGCGCATAGACTGTCCACCCTTCGTAACGCAACAAGGCTTGTAGTGTTGGACCGCGGCAGAATTGCTGAGGTCGGCAGCCACGATGAGCTTATGCAAAAAGAGGGTATCTACTACGGTCTTGTTATGGCTCAGCGCGAAATGAGTGAGATGGATTAGTAAAATTAAAACCCACCGCGAAGGTGGGTTTTAATTTTGAAGTTTATTTAGTTTTCTTTTTCCTGAATACGAGGAAGTACCAGGCGGCACCACCGCCGAGAACAAAGATCACAATAAGCACAATGAAAACAATAAGTAAAACACTTGGACCTTCGTCTTGGTCAACAGGCTCTTCGGCATAAAGCTCTGCGAAAACATAGGTGCTGAAGTGAGTTAGTTCAGCGGTAACGGAACGGGCGGTCTTGTTTACGGTCACAGGTATGGGCTCTGCCTCACCAATATCGGGCACAAACAAAACTGCGATATTATCAACGTCATAATCTACGGGTAGCTTAAAAGTTGCGTTTACCTTGCCGTTAGGCTGAACAGGCGAGCCGCTCTCTGTAGCAGAAAAATCAAAAGCGGTGAACTTAGAGTAATCCTTTCCAATCGCGTTTTTTATACGGCTGAGCTCCTCAGTATCGGTCTTTTTTAAGATGGTGACAACGGTATCGGCGGAAAATACACCCTTGGCAGCACTGATCGTAACATTATATTTATCTGCAAGGGTGACGGCCTGTAGATTTGTATGAGGTGTATCAGAAACAGCTGCGGATGAAGAAGTCTCGGATGAACTTGGTAATTCGCTTGATACGCTGCCAGATATATCTCTAGGAGTAATCAAGCTGTTCTCATCAGGGAGCTTCCCAATCACCTCGAGGGAGATAAGTTTTGCGTATGTTCCGTCACAGGTAGCGGTTGCCTTTACGTATTCGTCAAGATACTCACCGTCGCTCTCCTTCTGCATATATACCGTATAAATGTCATTGAGCTTAGAATAGCCGTATACGAGATAAGAAGATCCACCGCCTGTGGGATGGAAGATAAGATCATAGGTCTTAGTTGCCGAGTCGTATATTACATCGGACATGCTGCTGAAATTGGCGGTTTTAAGATCCACCTTGATATCGAAGAGTTTTGCAGCCAATGCTTCGAACTCATCTTCAGGAATTGCGTAGCATTCTTTGATATCGGAAGATTTTTCTGTACTGTAATAACCTTCATAATCAAAATTCAGAGCCGTGATATATGCGATAGCATTTGCTGACCAAGGGGTTTCCTCGTTACCGTATTCATCTATTCGTGTAAGGGCAAACCACTGCTCTTCAAACAGCTTGCAGTAATTTTCTTCAGCACTTGCACTGATTGCAAACATACTGAACAAAATCATAAGAACACAAAAAATAGAAATGATCTTTTTCATAAAATGATACACCTCAAAACTATTTTAAAAAAGTTGTATTTGCTATGATTATATTCCAAATGACGCATTTTGTCAAATCGCATGTAAAAACAGCCTCCGAAGTCGGAGGCTGTAAGTGTCTGAAGTGTATTATTTAGAAGCTTCTTCAACTGCAACTGCGCAAGCAACTGTCATACCAACCATCGGGTTGTTACCAGCACCGATAAGACCCATCATCTCAACGTGAGCAGGAACAGAGGAAGAACCTGCAAACTGAGCGTCGCCGTGCATTCTTCCCATTGTATCTGTCATACCGTAGGAAGCGGGGCCT
>JAZNTG010000060.1:0-10276 GCA_045591645.1 Acutalibacteraceae bacterium
CCTATACTGTAGTCGGAATTCTTGACAGCGGCGCTATCCCCGAAAAGTACGACTCCTTAAAGGACTCCCAGAACGGATCGGGAATTATGTCCTTCAACTTCTCCTCTTATCTTCAGGACGGTCTGCACACTATGGCATTCGTATCATCTGACCGACTGAGTACTATAGCCGAACAAAATCAGCCTTATGTCAGTGACGAGGACGAATATCATACAATAGCCTCGGCGCTCGTACAAAACGACGGCTCGGTAACCATCCCTGAGTGGTCAAACGCAGTCTACTCTTCGGCTTCAAAGATACCTTCAGAGGCTTCCTTTACCGCTATTGTTTCAGGTAAGACCTCTCCCGCAGAGGGTGAGGCGGTCGTTCCGCGCGGGCTTTTCTGCAGTTTTGCGAGCGAGGCCGTAAACCAGCTCATAAATGAAAAGTCAGAAAACAGTAAAGAAGTTCCGCAGAAGCTGTATGACCTCTCAAATATTATTTGGGAGATAGAGGCAGGCGGCGTTTATAGCCATGATGGCGACAAGGAAAGTTTTACCGAGTTTTCCAAGGAAGAGATCGACGCCAAGCTTAAAAAGGTAGCTTCTGAGCTTGAGAAATATAATATTTCATTGAAAATTGCTTTCCGTCTTTACTCAAGTTATGACGGAATGGTCTTTGGTGACACAAGAGAGCTTTCTATCGTCGGTGTTGTCGACGTTCCCCGAAGCGACTATGTAGGCGACCGCATCTATCTTGCCGACAGCGACGTTTCAAAGCTTTGGGAAGAACAGAAAGCGTCGACCGCGCATTATTGGACGCTTGAAACCGATTATGTGGCAGACGCAAACGGACTTTACGGCTGCGCTTATCTGCCCTATGATGCGTCCGAGGCTCACAACGATACCTATTGGAATATGTATAAAAACGAAGAGTTTGATGAAAACTCTACCCGCCTCCAGCTTTCGGGCTCGCTTGTCGACAATCTTCGTATGATAGACGATATGGTAAAGGACCTCTCCCAGATCTTCCTCTATGTGGGTCTTGTGCTTGCAGTTTTCGCAGCGCTTCTGCTCTCCAACTTTATCTCGATATCTATCTCTCAGAAAAAGCGTGAGATCGGTATACTGAGGGCTGTCGGCGCAAGAAGCCTTGACGTATTCAAAATATTCTACTCAGAATCCTTCTTCATCGGATTTATCTGCGTTATCCTCTCTTCGATCTGCTGCTACATCGGCTGTGGAATCCTTAATGTTTATCTTGCAGAGAATATCGGCGCGTCATTACTCGTATTCGGACCCGTATCGCTTGCGGTTGTAATTCTTATCGCATTTGTGACGACCGTCGTTGCAACCTTCTTGCCTGTATACAACGCGGCAAAGAAGAAGCCCGTCGACTCCATCAGATCTCTGTAATATCTTCAAAGCACTGAAACCGCGGCTTCAGTGCTTTTCTTCTTGAAATAATGCAAATCATTTGATATACTTGTTTTGCTAGTATCACTTTGGAGGTATCTATGTTAGAAAAGATAATTTCGGGCACAAATGATGTGCTTTACAGCTATATACTGATAATAATTCTGGTCGCGGGCGGACTTTATTTTTCCATCCGCACAAAATTCGCGCAGTTCCGTCTGCTCCGCGAGCAGTTTCGCGCGGTGACTGAAAAGAACGATAAAAACAGTGTCTCCTCTTTTCAGGCTCTTATGGTCTCGACCGCGTCGCGTGTGGGCACAGGCAATATCGTCGGTGTTTCGACCGCCCTTTGCCTCGGCGGCTTTGGCTCAGTTTTCTGGATGTGGGTAATAGCCTTACTCGGCGCCGCCTCAGCATTTATTGAGAGCACACTCGCTCAAATATATAAAAAAAGAGGTCCCGAGGGCGGCTTCGGCGGACCTGCCTACTACATAGAAGCAGCCCTTAAATGCCGTCCCCTTGCGATAGCTTTCTCACTGCTTCTGATACTCACCTACGGTGTTGGCTTTAATATGCTCGCATCTTATAATCTGCAGTCTACCTTTTCGGCATACAGCTTTTATAACGAAAAATACACCCCCTGGGTAATCGGTGTGATCCTCGCGGCTTTGGTTGCCTTCTGCCTTTTCGGAGGAGGAAAGCGTATTATCAAGGCTACAAGCTTTATCGTTCCGATAATGGGTGTCTCCTATATTCTTGTTGCCCTTGTAATTATGTTTATCAATATAAAGAGCCTGCCATCGATCTTTTCACAGATCTTCGAAAATGCATTTGATTTTAAGGCTATTTTCGGCGGCTTCTCAGGCTCATGCATTATGTACGGCATCAAGCGCGGCCTTTTTTCCAATGAAGCAGGGGTCGGTTCCGCCCCTAATGCATCTGCTTCGGCAGATGTTTCCCATCCCGTAAAGCAGGGACTTGTGCAAATACTTTCGGTATTTATAGACACTCTGCTGGTTTGCTCTGCTACCGCATTTATGTGTATGTGTTCTGGCATTGAACCGACAAAGGAGCTTTCGGGCGCACCCTATGTTCAGGCGGCGGTACAAAGCGCGCTCGGTGATTTCGGTCCAATATTTATAACCGTATCTATGACACTCTTTGCCTTTACTACCCTGCTCGGCAATCTGTTTTATGTTGATAAAAGCCTTTCCCACATCAATGGCAAAATTCCAGGCAAAAACTTTATGACCTTCTATTACATCATCGCTTCGCTGCTGATACTGCTCGGCTCAGGTCTTTCAGCAGACCTGCTCTGGGGCATTGCCGACATCACGATGGGTGCGATGACTCTCATTAATATGCCTGTCATACTATACCTCAGCAAATATGCCGTTCGTGCGCTGGATGATTATGTAAAACAGCGCAAGGAGGGCAAAGAACCCGTTTTCCGCGCCAAGAATATTGCTTTGCCCCACCAGACCGATTATTGGAATTGAAGCTAAAACCGCCGAAAACGGATTCGGCGGTTTTATTATCGCATTTCATTTGTTTTTCATTGACAACAGAATGTGTAAATAGTATAATAATGTGTTGTTATTATTTACAGTTCAAGCTTGAAAGAGGCGTTTTTATGGTACTGTTCACATCTACTATAGGCCAAATGGCTTTTCTGCTTATCCTTATAGCGTTAGGCTTTATTCTGGTGCGTTTAAAGCTAGTTCCCGCATCTGAAGCAGGGCTCCTTTCAAAGCTTGAAAACTATATTTTCATTCCCGCTTCAGCCCTCACGACCTTTATGACTAATTTTACGGTCAGCAGACTTGGCGAAGCAGGCGGATTTTTCATCTGCGGCGCTGTCATGATACTCATCACCGCCCCTCTCGCGGTATGTATTGCGCGACTATGCTCTAAAGATATCTATACTCGCCATATTTACACCTACGGTCTCTCCTTCTCCAATTTCGGCTTTATGGGCTATGCCGTGGTCAGCGCGCTGTTCCCTGATGTGTATATGGGATATCTTATCTTCGTGTTTTCTTTCTGGATACTTATTTATACTTGGGGTGTGCCCTATCTGCTTATGCCTAACTCTACCGAAAAGAAAGGCATTGTATCGGGACTGAAAAAGCTTATAAATCCAATGTTTATCGCAATGCTTGTCGGTATGATCTTCGGACTTACGGGACTCTCGGTTCCGTCCTTTATCGGCTCAGCAGTTTCCTCCCTCGGAAACTGTATGTCCCCCATCGCAATGCTGCTTACGGGTATGACGGTTGCTGAGATCGACCTTAAGAAAACTTTCAAGAATGTTTCTATATATGTTGTTTCGATCATCAGACTTGTGGCATTGCCCCTCGCGGGTATTGCGATACTTCTGATCGTACCGCTCTCCTATGAGCTCGCACTTTGCGTTGTCTGCGCGCTCGCAATGCCTCTTGGACTTAATACTATAGTCGTTCCCGCGGCCTACGGTAAGGATACCTCTGTTGCCGCAGGTATGGCGCTTATATCCCATCTGCTCTCCTGTATTACCATCCCTCTCATATTCTTACTCTTCGATTTTGTAATGAAGTAAACTGTGTATGATTTCACTTACCGCAGTTAACCGCCGCAAATCTGTGCTGGTATTCCTTTTTGCACTTACATATATGATAAGCTATATCACCAGAATAAATTACGGTGCAATAATATCTGAAATGGAAGCCTCAACAGGGATGTCAAAATCTGTGCTGTCGCTATCCCTCACAGGAAGCTTTATCACCTACGGCACAGGTCAGATCATCAGCGGAATTCTTGGTGACAGATTTTCTCCTAAAAAGCTTGTGTCTTCAGGTCTTGCCCTGTCGGTGCTTATGAATATTGCCGTCCCTTTTTGCCGAAGCGCGGGGCTTTTAGTTATCTGTTGGTGTATAAACGGCTTTGCTCAGTCATTTATGTGGCCGCCGCTTGTCCGTCTTATGACTGCAAGCTTCGAGGGCGAGGCATATAAAAACGCTACTGTCAAGGTTTCATGGGGCAGCTCCTTGGGTACAATTATTATATACATTATAGCTCCGCTTATCATCTCATTTGCAGGCTGGAAATGGGTATTCTGGTTTTCAGCTATTTGCGGCGTAGTTATGTTCATAGTCTGGAATCTGCTCTGTCCCGACGGTGATGCTAAAATTGAAAAAGCCGCCAAAGCTACCAATAATAAAGGCGGCCTTTCCTTGATCTTCACTCCCCTTATGATAGCAATAATGCTGAGCATTGTGCTTCAGGGTATGCTTCGCGACGGTGTTACCACCTGGATGCCATCATATATTTCTGAAACATACGACCTGAGCAGCGTTATCTCGATACTTACAGGTGTGGTACTTCCGATATTCTCTATAATCTGTTTTCAGATGACCGCCTTTGTACACCGCGTATGGATAAAGAATCCCCTCACCTGTGCAGGCGCGATGTTCGGTTTGGGATCCGTCTCAGCTATTACTCTTTATCTGTTCACAGGTTCAAGTGCTGTTGCATCGGTTATTTTGTCCGCTATACTTACGGCTTCTATGCACGGGGTAAATCTTTTGCTAATTTGCATGCTGCCGCAGTATTTTCAGAAATATGGTAATGTTTCAACCGTTTCAGGTGTTCTTAATTCCTGTACATATATAGGCAGCGCCGCTTCGACCTATGGTATCGCGCTCATCTCCGAAAGGTTCAGCTGGGGTGTTACCTCGCTTGTGTGGTTTGTTATCGCGCTTGTAGGTACCGCTATCTGTTTCGTCTGCGCCAAGCCGTGGAAAAATAAAATAGGAGAGTAAATCCGGTGAAATATCTCCAAAATCTACACACTCACACAACCTACTGCGACGGAAAAAATACGGCTGAGGATGTGGTCAAAAAGGCCATAAAGCTCGGCTTTGAAGCTATCGGCTTTTCGGGTCACGCAACTATGCCTGACAGTATCCCCGCCTCATACGCTATGACACGTGACGGAACGCTCGCGTATAAAAAGGAGATATCCGCGCTTAAAGAAAAATATAAGGATCAGCTTGATATCTTCTTAGGCATAGAGTATGATGCGCTGTCTGATACCGACCTTTTGGGATATGATTATACTATCGGCTCGGTACATTATATCCGCAAAGATAATGAGGTAATCGATTTTGACATCAATGCCGATGGAGTAAAGGATATTATAGATAAATTCTACGGTGGAAACGGTATGCAGTTTGCAATCGACTATTATAAAGAGCTTGCAAGACTTCCCGAGTCCATCGTTCCCGATATCGTGGGACACTTTGATATCGTTGCTAAGCACTGTGAGAAGATACCTTTTTTTGATATCGAGTCAAAGGAATATAAAGACTGTGCTCTCGAGGCTCTTCACGCACTAGCCCCTAAATGCAGAATGTATGAGGTCAATGTCGGCGGTATTCCACGCGGCTACCGACTCACCCCCTATCCGCCCAAGTTTATTCTTAAAGAGATCAAGAATCTGGGTTGCGGTGTTGTTATCAGCTCCGACTGCCATAATATGGATTACCTTGATACAGGCTTTGATGACGCTCTGAAGCTTATCTATGAATGTGGCTTTGAGGAGGTCTTTGTACTTACCAAAAGCGGCTTTGAGGGAAGAAAGCTAAAATAGCGGTGACCGTTGAGCGGCAATAGGCCAAGCTTTGTTTTGTAAGCAAAGCTATTTGTGTGACAGTATAAATACATCAACATTAAAAAGGAAGGTATACATTGTACCTTCCTTTTCGCGTATAAGTTCTTATTCTTCTGTTACAGCCGCATCTTCCTCTGCAGCTTCTGCTTCTGCCAAGCTCGGTTCTTCACTAATAATCAGCTCTGCCTGTTTTTCAGCCTTTACACGCTTTACAGCAGTGATTATATAGCTTACGCTGCCTACTACACATAGCAAAAGTCCGATAGCCAGATCCTTAAAATAACCTGCCGCAATGTCCGGCTCCTCAAGATAGTAATGCGCACCTCTTACCGCATCAGCAAAGGTTATGGTGTAATCAATCTCTCCGTTCTCATACCATGCCTGATAGGCTGAGTACACATCATTTGCAAGACAGAGATACCACGCGATAACGATAACGATAACTGCAGCAATTACCGAGATAACGATACCCTTAATGCTTTCCTTTTTTCCGAAGAAGGAATATCCCTTCACCGCACAGATAACACCAACGATTCCGCTGATGGCAGCAAGATATCCGACCTGATAAAGAACGTACCAAAGAATACCGCCCACAAGAGAAAACAGCAGTGCGCCTACCGTACCGGCAATCACGTTTTCCTCTGCAGGAATAATATTTGTCTTATCCTTCATTGTAATCCCCCAAAAGTAGTTATTAATTTAATTATACATTACACAAAGATATTTGTCAACGATAAGCAGAGGTAAAAATAGGCCTGTCAAAATCGGGTTCGAATATTCCTCCTCTGCTTAAAAGTTGGCGTCCCTACTGACCTCTGTTGACTGTTTTTGTTGACAAAACTTCGGTTTTGTGATAGCATTAATAAAGAAATCTAATCCTTTAGGGAGGTTATTATAATGGAAAGAATCAAAACTTTAAGCTCAAGAAATCTTGAAGCTTCGGCTAAGACCGGCGGCTGCGGCGAATGCCAGACTTCCTGCCAGTCTGCAAGCAAGACTTCCTGCTCTGTTGCTAACCAGCAGTGCGAAAAGTGCAAGGCAGACAAATAAGCAAATTTTAAAAAAGATTTAGCCGCAGGACTCTGCGGCTATTTTTCTATGGAGATGCATAAATTGATTCACGCATATAAACTTAACGGATACAATATTATACTTGATGTAAACTCAGGCTCGGTTCACGTGGTCGATGAGGTCGCTTTTGACATCATAAAGGACTATGAGTTAAAGGACCGCGACACCATAATCGCCGAGACTATGCAAAAGTACCGAGACCGCGAGGACGTAAACGTTCAGGACATTAAGAATGTTTTCGAGGATATTGAGGCTCTAAAAGCCGATGGCAAGCTCTTTACCGAGGATAAGTTCCGCGCGCTAGCAGGACAGTTCAAAAAACGTCAGTCGGTAATAAAGGCTATTTGTCTTCACGTTGCTCACGACTGTAACCTCGCCTGTAAATACTGCTTTGCGGGCGAGGGCGAGTATCACGGAGCCAGAGGTCTTATGTCCTTTGAAGTTGGCAAGAAGGCTCTGGATTTCCTCGTTGCAAACTCGGGCACCCGAAAAAATCTTGAGGTCGACTTTTTTGGCGGTGAGCCGTCGCTCAACTTCGAGGTAGTAAAAAAACTTGTTGAATACGGCAGAAGTATTGAAAAGGCGGCAAATAAAAATTTCCGCTTTACATATACGACTAACGGCATTATTCTGAACGATGAGATAATGGAGTTCTGTAACAAAGAGATGAGCAATGTTGTGCTCTCGCTCGACGGCAGACGCGAGGTCAACGACCGTATGCGCACCTTCCGCGGCGGTCGCGGCTCTTATGATAATATCGTGCCAAAATTCCAAAAGTTTGCCGATTCGCGAGGGCAGAAGGATTATTACATCCGCGGTACATACACCCATTATAATACAGATTTTGCCGCCGATATTCTACATATGGCAGACCTAGGCTTTAAGGAAATATCTATAGAGCCTGTTGTGGCTGACCCTTCTGAGCCGTATGCTCTTACAGAGTCCGATCTGCCCACTCTGCTAGAACAGTATGAGATTCTCGCCAAAGAAATGATAAAGAGAAATAAAAGGGGCGAGGGCTTCACCTTCTACCACTATATGATAGACCTTGACGGCGGCCCCTGCGTTGTCAAACGCGTTTCGGGCTGCGGCGTGGGTACAGAATATATGGCAGTCACACCCAACGGTGACCTTTACCCCTGTCACCAATTTGCGGGCGATCCGAACTTCCTGCTCGGAAATGTCGCGGTAGGCATCACTAATGATAAGGTCTGCGAGCAATTTCGGGAATGTAATATTTACTCCCATAAGGAATGTGACGACTGCTTCGCAAGAATGTACTGCTCGGGCGGCTGTGCGGCAAATGCATACCACTCCACAGGCAGTGTAACCGGTGTTTACGCGCTTGGCTGTGAGCTTCACAGAAAGCGTATTGAATGCGCTATTATGATAAAGGCGGCAGAAGCGTTCGGTGACCAAAATGATTAAATACGTTTTTCCGCTATCCTACAGATACGATACCCCCAAAAAAGTATTTATTTCTCTGCTCTGTTATATAGCAATATATATGATCGGTTGCTACATTCCCGTAAGCCTTGTGAGTCTTGTAAGCTCGATATATGTTTTTGTCGGTGGCGGTATACTTATGGTGAATTATATTCTTAAAAACAAAGGAGACCGTAATGGAACAGAGTAAAAAAATCTCAAGCCGTATTCTTATAAGATTAATTGTTTGTCTGCAGCTAGGATTAGTTATGTTCGCCTTCATAAATCTGCAACAGCCGCTGCCTGAGCTCTCAACCGCTGACAATATCTTAGCCTCGCTGCTTTTTTCTCTGCTTTATTTTGCTGTTCTGACCGTTTTTGCTTTTGATGAAAAGGCTGAAAATATTTCTCTTCTTTTTGTTGCCGCATCAGCGGCGGCTCTGATAGTTATGAGAGTCGGTCTGCTCTGTAAGCTTGCGCCTGATTATTATAATTTTCTCAGCGGCTGGATTGAGCAGATGAGAGGACTTTCAGTCGGAGAAGCTATGAGCGAAAAGATCGGCGACTACAATATGCCTTATCTTTATTTTCTGCTCGGCGTTTCACGCATCGATATCGACGCTCAGCTACTCATAAAATGGTTTTCCTGCTGTTTTGACTTTGTTACCGCCTTTTTTGTAATGAAAACGGTCTCTTTAAAGACCGAAAACCGCCTTGTTCATCATTTAAGCTTTCTTCTTACCTTGGCTCTGCCGACCGTACTGCTCAACAGCGCATATCTTGCACAGTGTGACGCCATTCTCGCCGCGTTTTGTGCCGCAACCCTTTACTACTCGCTTAAGGGCGACGGTATAAAGGCGGTCATTGCCTTTTCCCTGGGCTTTTCGCTGAAGCTTCAGGCAATATTTGTATTGCCCGCTCTTATCGTTTGCTTTATTGCAAAGAAATTCAAATTATGGCACGCAGCTCTCTTCCCCGCGACATTTTTCGTGACCCTTTTGCCCGCTATCTTTGCAGGCAGAAGTCTTATAGACTGTGTGCGAATATATTTTGATCAAGCCTCGCAGTATCCGCAGCTTACCCTCAGTGCTCCGAATATCTGGCAGCTTTTCGGCGAAGTTGATTTCGAGCCTTTTAACACCTTAGGCATTATGCTGACGGGTATGACTGTAGCAGTTCTGCTTTATATCTGCTACACCTACAGGGATAAGATAGACTCAGCCGCTTTAGTAGAACTGTTTTATATTTCTGCTTTAATGCTGCCGTTTTTGCTTCCGCGTATGCACGAAAGATACTTTTATGTCGCTGATGTTTTATCGGTCGCGGTATTCTTCTATGACCGCCGACGCTGGTATGTACCGCTCATCACAGTACTTTCCTCTCTGAACGCATATTTCTGCTTCCTCGGCGGAAATCCGCTCGCGCCCGCATGGTGTGCTGTCGCGCTGCTCGTAATACTTTCTCTAGCAGTAAAAAGCTTCATTGAAAGGATAAAAACAGTATGAATTTAGAAGAAAAGCAGATAAAAGCCGAGTATTTATACAGAGGTAGAATAATAAATGTCCGCCGTGATGAAGCAGAGCTTCCAAACGGCATAATCGCCCTTCGCGAGGTGGTAGAACACCCCGGTGGTGTTACGGTCGCCGCGCTAACCGATGAGGACGAGATACTCTTTGTCCGTCAGTTCCGCTACCCGTACTCTGAGGTTATCTTGGAAATCCCCGCAGGAAAGCGG
>JAZNTG010000061.1:0-3955 GCA_045591645.1 Acutalibacteraceae bacterium
GATAACATAAAAATGATAGATTTTAAACCCGTTTGTCCTGAGGACAAACACCTTTACAAAAGTTATCTTCAGGCTTCACCGCCGCGCGGGTGCGAGTTTTCTTTTATTAATGTGTACCTTTGGGGCAAGCAGAGCCTTGCCGTTTTAAACGGTTGTTTAGTGCTGCTCTCATATTTCGGCGAAACCGTCGTCTATTCTTATCCGCTCGGACAAGGGGATAAAAAGGCAACCATAGAAGCTGTCATCGCCGACTCAAGAGAGCGCGGCATCCCCTGTCGTATAAACGGTATGGTGCCCGAAGAAAAAGAGTGGCTCGAAGCGCAGTTTCCCCACCGTTTTGAATTTAACACTACCGAGGATTCATATGATTATGTTTACGATATCAATGCTCTCGCAGAGCTTCGTGGCAAAAAATATCACGGCAAGCGTAATCATATCAACCGTTTTCTTGAAAATCACCCTGACTATACAGTAGAGCCGATAAACAGCATAAATATAGAAGCAGTTCGGGATATGGCTGAGGACTGGTTTTTAAACCGTGAATGTCAGATGCCGGAAAGCAACTTCACAATGGAGCGCGCAGCACTGGACAAGCTTTTTTCAAGCTTTTTAAAGCTTGAAGCAGAGGGGTTATTACTCAAAAACGGCGAGGATATCCTTGCCTTTACGGTAGGAAGCCGTTTTTATAATGATATATTCGATGTTCATTTTGAAAAGGCGCGTTGGGACGCAGACGGCGCATACCCTGTTATCAACAATGAGTTCGCAAAGTATATCAGGAATAAATTTTCCGAAGTTTGCTATCTTGACCGCGAAGAGGATATGGGGCTTCCCGGACTTCGTCGAGCTAAACAGAGCTACCACCCCGTTTACAGGGTCGAAAAGTGGCGTGCCTCTTTAAAGGATGAGTAATATGGAAATGACAAAACCTGCTTTTTCGGATATTTTTGCTTTGCGAGATCTGTGGAGAGAAGCGTTCGGTGATACCGATGAATTTCTTGACGGTTTTTTTGACAATGTGTTCAGTCCTGAGCGTTGTAGATGTGTAAAGCTAAAGGGCAAGATAGTAGCTGCGTTATACATTTTTGACTGTGAATATGAGGGGCAAAGTCTTGCGTATATTTATGCTGTAGCCACTCTTAAAGAATACCGAGGTCAGGGGCTCTGTCGCACGCTTACCGAAAAAACTCTCGACGAGCTCAAAGGTCTCGGCTACTGCGGTGCACTGCTCGTTCCCGCAAGCAAAAGGCTGTTCGATTTTTATGAAAAGCTTGGTTTTCATACCTGTTGTTTTATCGATAAATTCGAATGTACCGCTTCAAAAAATAAAACTGAAGTCCATCCCATTGACAAGGATGAATACGCTGCCCTGCGCAGAGGATATCTTCCCAAAAACGGCGTTTTACAGGAGAATGAAAATCTTGATTTTCTAGCCCTTCAGGCAGAGCTTTTTAAAGGTGACGGCTTTATATTTGCCTGCCGCCGCGAAAACGGTACACTTTTCGGTATAGAGCTACTTGGAAATATTGATAAATCAGCTGAGATTCTATCAACTCTGGGCTGTGATAAGGGTGTGTTCAGAACAGTCGGTAATTCTGTGCCTTTTGCTATGTACTGTGCGCTAAACGATCTGCCCGCCCCCGATTATTTCGGGCTGGCTTTTGATTAAATTTAAGGGGCGTTTTTATGAGTAACGAAAAGTTTGAAATAAAAAAGCGGCAAAGCTGTCCTCGAGCTTTTGCCGCTTTTTTAATACTGGAAAATATTTGTGTTATATGATATAATGTATATAAGATCAATCCGAAAGGACCTTTTAATTATGAAAATTAAAAAAGGACTTAGAATAGCCTCTTTTGTTCTGGCTTGTTTTTTACTTATATACGGTGTGCTCGCGCTTTTTCCGAGAATTGATAATTTCAAAGGGGATAACCCTATGATGAAGGAGGGCGAAATGCCTATCCTTATTGCCCACGGAGGCGGAAATAAAGAATTCCCCGACAATACATTAGAAGCGTTTTATAACGCATACAGTGTTGACACCCGTGTGATGATGGAGACCGATGTCAGCATCACCAAGGACGGTGTTGTCATCCTTTCGCACGATACCACCCTTGACCGAAAGACAAATGTTACAGGCAATATTTCCGACTGGAACTACAGCGACCTTATCGCACAGAAGGTCGACTTCGGATATACCAACCCCACCGATGAAAACGATGCCCTCAGCGGTGAGCGCGAGCATTTTGTAGGCGAGGACGGAAAAGAAAAATATCCGACTGATGTCACCTATCCTGAGGGTGTTACACCTCGCGATGAAAAGGTCTTCCTCGCAACTACTCTAGAAGAGCTTATTAAAGCCTTCCCCGATAACCGAATAAATGTTGAAATAAAGCAGTCTGGCGAGCTTGGCAAAAAGGCACTTCGTGAGGTCTTGCGTCTGCTTGAAACGTATGATGCCTTTGACCGTGTCGTGCTTGCAAGCTTCCACGAGGAGATATACGCAGAATTTAGTCGTATGCAAAAGGCAGATGAGGTGCCTGACGAGTTTATGTACTCACCCGCCACCCAGCCTGCCACGACATTTGTTGTTCTTCACCTTTTAGGACTTGACGTGTTCTTCGGCGATAAGATGTGTGTGTTCCAGCTCCCCACTGAGCAGTCAGGCATCAACCTTGCCACTCGCAGACTTGTCCGCTCAGCGCACCGTCATAATCTTGCCGTCCATTATTGGACCGTAAACGAAACGGATGAAATGAAGCAGCTTATAGACATCGGCGCCGACGGAATTATGACCGACTACCCCCACAGACTGAAAGAGGTCTATGAGTCATATAAATAAATCTGATGAAAAAAGGGAAGCACAAACTTATCGTTGTGCTTCCCTTTCTGGTGGAGATAGTGGGGATCGACTCTTGCCGCGCGGTCGCGGCTTCAGTCATTCGCGGCTCTGACAGTCCACCGGACTGTCATTCACTACCGCTCCTACTTCGATCCCCACACCATAACACGAACAAAAATAAAACAGGCCCATCCTGTTGGATGAGTCTGTTTTATTTGGTGGAGATAGTGGGGATCGAACCCATGACCTCTTGAATGCCATTCAAGCGCTCTCCCAGCTGAGCTATACCCCCATTTGGTATGATAAATATATCATAGGGATTAACAAAAATCAAGAACTTTTTATTTTTTTAGAATAAAATCCTTGACTTTGCGAAAAATTGGTATATAATAGTCTTGTTGCATTGGGGCATCGCCAAGCGGTAAGGCAACGGACTCTGACTCCGTCATTACCTAGGTTCGAATCCTAGTGCCCCAGCCAAAAATAAGACAGTCTTCGGACTGTCTTATTTTTTATCCATTGCGAAAGCAATGGCATATCATCGCCGTAAGGCGTATCTCATCAGCCGCAGGCTGTATTCTGCTTTCGCAATGATGATATACAATTCCCACGGAATTGATGATATGCAAGACTTCGTCTTGATGATATACACGGCTACGCCATGATTTGTGTGAAAGCTAGAATTCATGCGCAAAAACGGCAAAAACATCTTTTTTGGCTGCGTCCGTAGGACACAACATCAATTCGAGCAAAGCAAGAACATCGTCCCGTTTTATTTATACTCCTCATATACCTCTTTCAGTCTGTGGGGGTAGTCGGTCATAATTCCGTCGGCGCCGATGTCTATAAGCTGCTTCATTTCATCCGTTTCGTTTACGGTCCAATAATGGACGGCAAGATTATGACGGTGGGCTGAGCGGACAAGTCTGCGAGTGGCAAGGTTGATGCCTGACTGCTCAGTGGGGAGCTGGAACACACACATCTTATCGCCGAAGAACACGTCAAGTCCTAAAAGGTGAAGAACAACAAATGAAGTGGCAGGCTGGGTGGCGGGTGAGTACATAAACTCGTCAGGCACCTCATCTGCCTTTTGCATACGACTAAATTCTGCGTATA
>JAZNTG010000062.1:0-11572 GCA_045591645.1 Acutalibacteraceae bacterium
TTGGATTTACTCATTTTATCTTCGCCCACCAGCACCCACGGATGACCGAGCACCTGCTTTGGTAGCGGCTCTCCCAGAGCCATAAGAATGATGGGCCAATAAATAGTGTGGAAGCGAACGATATCCTTACCGATAACATGCAGGTCTGCAGGCCAATACTTGTTGTAAAGCTCTGAAGAGCCGTCGGGATCGTAGCCGATACCTGTAATATAGTTAGAAAGAGCATCTATCCATACATAAATTACATGCTTGGGGTCAAATTCTACGGGAACTCCCCATTTAAATGAGCTTCTTGAAACACAAAGGTCAGAAAGACCGGGCTTTAAGAAGTTGTTTATCATTTCATTTCTACGCGAGTCTGGTTTGATAAAATCGGGATTTTCCTCATAATATTTCAGAAGTCTGTCCTGATATTTTCCTAGCTTTAAAAAGTACGCCTCTTCCTTGGCATCCGACACATCTCTGCCACAGTCGGGGCATTTGCCGTCCACTAGCTGAGAGGGCGTGAAGAAGGACTCGCAGGGGACACAGTACTTGCCCTCATATTCGCTTTTGTAAATATCGCCTTGCTCGTAGAGCTTCTTGAATATCTTTGCAACAGTTTTTTCGTGATAGTCGTAGGTAGTACGGATGAATTTATCGTAGGTTGTGTTCATACTGTTCCAAACGTCTTTTATCTGTTCAGATACCTCGTCAACATATGTCTTTGGAGAAACACCCTTTGCATTAGCGTACTCTTCAATTTTTTGTCCGTGTTCATCCGAGCCTGTCATAAAATAAACATCAAAGCCCATCATTCGCTTGTAGCGCGCGATCATATCCGCAAGAACGATATCATAAGCATTGCCGATATGCGGCTTACGCGAAGTGTAAGCGATTGCTGTGGTGATGTAGAATTTCTTATTACCCATTATTTATTTCCTCCTAGGAAGATTTTTGTGATTTCTGAGATTTAGCAAGGCAAGCTTTTATTCTACGGTCCAATACCTTCTCATCAACGCCTATGCCTGCAAGTATAAGAGCAAAGAAGAGACCTGTCTGTACCCACATTACGGTAAGATCGACCGTACAGTGTATTATTGTTGCTGCTGATATCGCAAGTATAAGATTGGTCGCCTTTTGCCTTCTAAGCAACGATTTGCACTCTGATACCTTTTCATAATATGACCAAAGGAATATGAGGAAAAGGAAGCTTCCGATTATACCGAAGCTAAGTATTGGCTCGAAAAGGAAATTGTGTGTGTGTGCCGTCTTCCAAAGCGAACCGTATATACCCTGAAGGTGGTAGTAGGACAAAAATCCGTGACCGAAGAAAGGACTGAGCTTGATGAACTCAAGAGAAGAATCCCAAACGCGTATTCTCTGCTCGGTCGAAGCATTGGAATGAAGTATTCTCGGAAAAATCTCAGGAAAGATATACAGAGCTAACAAAGCAATAGCAAAGACGGTGAGAACGGTGGCAAGCGTTGAATGCTTTTTATAAAGTATCAGCAGAGTGAATATGCCGACTGCCACCTCTACAAAAGCAAAAATACTTCCTGCGATATACATAGTAGCACCGCAAATAAGTGCAGTTATAAAGTAGAAGGGTCGGCCTTTTTGGCTTACTATCATCTTGTAGGCGCATATAATAACCATCATAGCCATCATAGTGCAGAGATAGTTGGAGTTAAAAAACCAGCCTTCACAACGGTACTTTTCATCGTGCGACATAATAAGCTTTTCTGCTACGACCGAAACAAAAACAATAATACTCATCCAGCAGCAGATATCAAGCGCTTTTTGGAATATATCTCCGGTTATTTCGCTTCGGACATAATAACTGATCACAAATACCACAAAAAAGCCCAGAGAACAGACAAATCCGATATAGTTGTCCCTGATAAGGGCGACTAAAGCGGTGTACACAGTAAAAAGTATCAGAAATGTGTGACCGCTGTGTACGAATATCAGAGATCTGGTATGGTGTGAGCAGAGAAGATAAATTCCCAAAACAGCCATAATTATGCCCGTAATTATATAGGGCATAAATACGCTTGCAAAGGCTATGTATATTAAATTTTCAGGAGAAGAAAGTTTTTTCCTTAAAATAATACTCACCTTTTTTCTGGAAAGAGTGTTAGGCTCTCGCCAACTTAAGCAGAGGAGGAGTATCCGAACCCGATTTTGACAGGCTGATTTTTACCTCTGCTGTGTTAAAATACTCGCAAATCCGTCAGGATTTGCTGCGTTTTGTGTCTTGCCGATGCAAAAATCGGCACTGTGAAAATTCTACGACCTAAAACGAGCAGAATTTCGAGTGATTTTTGGTGCAGTGAAGGTGGCAAGGCTGGCGCCTGCCACCGCCAATAATCCGAAAAGCGCCTAAATTATGCCGTTTTAGGCGAGTTCGGATATCCCTCCTCTGCTTACCGTCTTGCGATATAATAGGTTATCAACGCAACGGTAAGGGAAATAAGCTCAATAAGAGCACAAACCGATATAGGCAAGAGCGCCAATCTCCCGTCAAGACAGGATAGCGCGAAAATGATGCAGACAAGAGTAGAAAGAACTATATGCATCGCATACATAATATTTGAAACTGTGCGAAGCTTGAGGGCACCGTTCATTATGGCAAAGAATCCTGCGGATCTTCCTATGTATGCAGCATGAGCACTGTAGTATTCCGAGTAATTGGTAGCTGCCTTATAATTGTGGACTCCCTTATGGTCCATTATCTTTATGCTGTCGGGATAAATAGCATAATAATCGCTAAGCATATCGGAGGTGATGTTGCAGTCACAGTTTTCGATAAGTAGCGTAACGCCGGCATTTATTAGTCTGACAAGCTCGCTTCTAAGCTTGCGGTCAGCGCGGTATTTTACTATAAGCAGAGCGCAGGCACGCTGTCCCTTTGCTACGTATACGGGGAAATAGCCTCTGTGAAGTATCTTGCGATCGACCTCAAGCGGAGGTACCTTAATGCCATGAGCCTCCAAAAGTGTGCGGTTTCCGACAAAGTAATGCTCATCATTAACCCAACCCGAAATTCCTAGATTATCCTCGTATTTTACAGTATCTGCGGCGGGACGCTTTTCGGACGGATCCACGAAGGAATCAAACACGCTTACAAGAGGACTTTTTATTGCTTCTGCAATCGAGGCTGCGGCGGTAAGCGTATTATCTATATTATTTGCACTGAGGGTCTTCATATTAAACAACTCAATTGAGCCTTTTGGGAAAAGGTCGGCAGAGGTTATGACAACAGCATTACACTGCTCTATCCTTGAAGCTGAATATTTACTGCATATCATAGCCTTGAATTTGTAAAGCTTTTTGGAAAGCTCTGCAAGAGGCATAAACTCGGCTAAGGAGAAGGTGGGCATAGCAAATATACTGAGGGTCAGAGCTATAACACTAAGAGCTGTATCAAACGATCTGTGGGAGACCCCTATTATTACAGCAAGGAGAAGCGATACTGCCGTAAAAATGGAGGTTAAAGTGCCCAGATGGCCGTCAAAGGCAGAATCGCAAGAGGTGAATTTAATAAAGTCGGTCAGAGTTGAAGTGCGTTTTACTCCTGCGGCAAGAACTTCGCCTTCAATAGAAGAACGTGCCATAGAAGAGGCGGTAACCTGATCGTCAATGAGCGCTATAGCCTTCTTTTCTGATCGGGAAGCAACTATTCTGAAATTGTTCAATATAGTAGATGCTCGCTTATAGGAGAAAAAGTCATATGCCGAAAGAGCGATAAACGTCAGTAACGCAACATCAGACGGATATGTACCGAATATCAAACCAAATATGATATACAAAAGCATTGCCGACACTGCTAAAGCTATCGGCGCCGCAGCAGCTGTGTTTTTGGTAAATATAGCCTTGAACGCTGAGAATATGTTTATATTTACAAATGCAGATATGCAAAGGAGCGTAAATTGTATAAGACAGGGGAGAAAGGGGAGGGCGGAAAAAACACTATCCGGCAGTATAAGGGCAAAAACAGCAGAGATAACGGTAGCGAAAGCAACAAATATAACTTTGAAAAAGGCGGTACGACGCGCCTTTTTCAGCATCAATCCGATGCGCTTCGTGTCGTCGTGAGAACGGTAATCGTCATCGACATCGGGAATATTATCATCATTCTTAACAGTTACCGCAACAGGCTTTTGAGCCTTTATTGCGGGAGCATCCTTAATATTAACGGGACGGGTATGGCTGACTATGTCCTCCATAGTGTCAAGTCTTGCGGAACCTACTGCAGGCATAACCAAGGTTTTATCTTCCGCAATATCACGTATACCTGTCTGAAGCTCAGTGAGCTTGGAGTAGGGCGTTGTCACGCTCTGGGTAGCGGTCACAACTGTACGCTTGCCGCTAAAATCATCAAACAAAACATCTGCTGCGGTAGGCATAGCCGTCTTCTGCAGAGGCTTTTCCGACTTGGTGGGTGAAGGCTCTTCGGACTTAGCTTGGGTCTTTATCGAGGTCTCCAGCTTTTCTATTTTAACAGCATTACCGTTTGAGTCGATGAGTTTATAGCGCTTTGCTATCTTTTCTTCGGCGCGCTGTTCGGCAGATTTTATGATATCCTCAACACTTTCGAGAACATAGTCGGGCTTTGTGTCTATCTGGACGATACCCTCATCGTCGTATATATAGGGCATACATCTTTTAAGAAGCGATGGCTTTGGCTTTTCCGTACGAAGCTCAATAAGAGGAGACTCGCTCGGTGAAGACTCACACTGCTTATCTTTTTTAGTATGGCTGTTTTCTTCGTCCTTATTTGAAGTTGACTGCTCACAAACTTCGGGCACCGTCGGGGTGAGTTCGCTTGAAGTCTCAGCAATACTCTGCTGCATTTTCTTATTTAAAGCGTCAATCGGCGATACAGTGCTGTGGTATACATTAATGGCTTCGTACTTGTGCTCTCGTTCGAAAACCTTAACGGCAAGTGGCTCGGTTGCAGGCGCCTCGGCTTCGACAGAGTCGTTGTTGGTGCCAGAGAGCTCGTCGATAAAAGGAAGAGTAAGGGTAGAATAATCCTCAAATTCTTCCGCAGTTTCCTTTTTCTTTGAAAAAAGATTCATATTCTTTGCTTACACTCCTTTCGTTTATTTCTTTGTGCGACTTTTTACTACCGCATACATAAGTATGCCTGCGGCAACCGATGCGTTAAGTGAATTTATTTTTCCGAACATAGGCAGGCTGACTATAGCGTCACACTTTTTGGCGACCAACTGACCTATTCCTTTTCCTTCATTTCCTATAACTATCGCGCACGGGCAGTCAAAGTCGGTTTTTGAGTAATCCTCTCCGTCCATATCTGCGCCGTATACCCACACACCCTGTTCTTTTAACTTGTCTATCTCGTTTGCAATATTTGTAACTCGGGCGACCTTCATATATTCAAGCGCGCCACTGGCTGACTTTGCAACAGTTACATTAAGGGAAGCACTGCGGCGCTTTGGTATAATTATACCGTGAACACCTGCGGCCTCCGCGGTACGTATTATAGCACCTAGATTATGGGGGTCCTCTATCTCATCACAGATAATTATAAAAGGCTTTTCACCGCGCTCTTCGGCAAGCTTTAAAATATCCGAAACCTCGCAGTATTCCTGTTCGGCTATAACTACCGCTACACCTTGATGGTTAGCACCGCCTGTCATATAATCGAGCTTTGAGGGCGAAATTTCCTTTATAAGTATGCCTCTCTCACTGCACTTTGCAATTATAGCCGCAACCGAGCCGCCCGTCTGTCCGTGGCAGACGAGAAGTCTGTCTATCTCGCGACCCGAGCGCAGAGCTTCCATAACGGGGTTTCTGCCTGCTATTATATTATTGCCGTATTCTTTTTCTCCGACATTATTCATAAAAGATAAACCAACCTTTAAATAAACATAAATACACAAAATAAAGTATACCATAAATAAGAAAAAAAGGGAAGTATTTTTATAGAAATAGAATATTTTGGGCAGACTATAACAAAGGAGTTGTTAAATATGAGTAAAATTAAAACAGTATCCGCTTACGAAATATTCGATTCAAGAGGAAATCCTACAGTTTACGCGAGCGTAATTACCGAAAACGGAGCTACAGGCTCTGCTGCGGTTCCGTCGGGCGCATCTACCGGCAGCTTTGAAGCGTGTGAGCTTCGCGACGGGGGAGAGCGCCTCTTCGGAAAAGGTGTAAAAAGAGCGGTAGAAAATGTAAATACTGTCATCAGACCCTCGCTTGTGGGAATGAAGGTGACCGACCAGTCACATATTGATAAAACTATGTGTGAGCTTGATGGCACAGAAAACAAATCCAATCTTGGAGCCAATGCATTACTTGCAGTATCAATGGCGGCGGCGCGCGCTGCAGCAGCAAGCGAGGGAGTACCGCTGTATAAATATCTCGGCGCGCCGAGGGAGCTTATTATGCCCCGTCCTATGATGAATATAATAAACGGCGGCGCTCACGCGGCGAATAACATTGATATTCAGGAGTTTATGATACAACCGGTAAAGCCGTCGTCGTTTTCAGAGTCTATGGATATCTGCGTAAATGTTTATCATACATTGAAAGGACTTCTCTCTGAGAAAGGGCTTTCGACTGCGGTAGGAGATGAGGGCGGATTTGCACCAGACCTTCGCGACGACAGGGAGGCTCTTGAGTTTATTGTTAAAGCGATAGAAAAAGCAGGCTATACCACTAATGATGTGAAGATCTGTCTTGATGCCGCAACAAGCGAGTGGATGTGTGACAGCGGACTTTACAAAATGCCAAAGCGTGGCAGAAAGCTCGACCGCACCGAGATGATAGATATGTGGGCCGACCTTGCAAATTCCTATCCGATAGTATCTTTAGAGGACGGACTTGCCGAAAGCGATTTTGACGGCTTTGCTGAGCTTACAGAGAAACTAGGGAGCAGACTTCAGCTTGTTGGTGACGATCTGTTTGTAACCAATGAAAAACGGCTCTCACAGGGTATTAATATGAAGGCGGCAAATTCTATTCTTATAAAGCCGAATCAGATAGGAACTGTTACCGAAACCCTGAATGTTATAAAAACGTCTCACGAAAACGGCTATACCACCGTAATTTCTCATCGCTCGGGCGAGACTGAGGACAGCTTTATTTCCGATCTGTCCTTAGCCGTGTCGGCGGGACAGATAAAAACTGGAGCGCCTTGCCGCAGCGAGCGCCTTGCAAAATATAACCGACTTTTGCTTATTGAGAACGGTGCAATATAGTTTTAAAGGCATACGAAATTTTTCGTATGCCTTGATTTTATATGAAAGTAAATATATAATTGACTTGTACAAAATTTGTTTTTGCAAGGTGATAACGTGTCTGAAAGAAAGTACAGATCGGGCGAGCTTATTAAGCGCTTTTTGCCCTATTATAAAAAATATCTCCCTACCGTAATATTTGACCTTTTCTGCGCCTCGCTGACCACCGTTTGCGAGATAATATTACCCCTTATTATGAGGGATATCACAAACGCGGGAATGACAGATACTACTTCTCTTACAATAGGGTATGTAATAAATATCGGGGTTTTATATCTTATGCTCCGACTTATCGACGGTGCGGCATACTATTATATGTCATATGTCGGTCACGTTATGGGCACCAAGATAGAGACCGATATGAGAAGGGATGCATACCGCCATCTGCACAAGCTTTCGGACACCTATTTCAACAACACCAAGGTCGGACAGATAATGGGACGAATAACCAACGACCTTTTCGATGTAACCGAGTTCTCACACCATTGTCCTGAGGAATTCTTCATAGCGGGAATAAAGGGTATTGTGTCGTTTGTCATTCTTATGAATATCAATGTTCCGCTCACAATACTCATATTTATCATAATCCCCTTAATGATAATCATCTGCCGCTTCCTAAATAAGAGAATGAAAGAAACATTCAGAAAACAGCGTTCGCTGATAGGCGAGCTGAACGCGCGTATAGAGGACTCCCTGCTCGGACAGCGTATCGTAAAAGCCTTTGCAAATGAAGATATTGAGCAGGAGAAATTTGAAAAGGACAATCAGAATTTTTACTCGATAAAGAAGCAGTCCTACCGTTATATGGGAGCTTTTTCAACCACCACAAGGCTTTTCGACGGCATTATGTATGTGGCGGTGGTCGTAGCGGGTAGTATCTTTATGATTAAGGGTGAGATAAACGCGGGCGACCTTGTGGCCTATCTACTTTATGTTACGACCTTTATCGCGACGGTGCGAAGAATTATCGAGTTTGCCGAGCAGTTCCAGCGCGGTATGACGGGAATAGAAAGATTTTTACAGATAATGGATGCTGATATCGAGATATTTGACGAGCCCGATGCTGTAGAAATGACCCGACCGTGCGGTCAGATATCCTTTAAAAATGTATCTTTTGAGTATCCCGATGACCACAATAAGGTGTTTGCTAATCTTAATCTCGATATAAAAAGCGGTGAGAAAATAGCCGTTGTAGGACCTTCGGGAAGCGGAAAAACCACCCTTTGCAATCTGATACCGCGCTTTTACGACATTGATTCGGGCGAGATAACAATAGATTCCAGAAACATTAAAAATTATACCGTTAAAAGCCTGCGTGAAAATATAGGTATGGTACAGCAGGACGTGTATCTTTTCTCGGGCACGGTTGCCGAAAATATCGCTTACGGAAAACCAGGAGCCTCCAGAGAGGAGATAGTCGAAGCGGCTAAAAAGGCAGGAGCGCACGAGTTTGTGTCGGCACTAAAGGACGGCTATGACACCTATGTCGGCGAACGGGGAGTAAAGCTTTCGGGCGGACAGAAGCAACGCATCAGCATAGCCCGTGTTTTCCTTAAAAATCCCCCGATAATCATACTTGACGAGGCAACAAGTGCCCTTGATAACGAGAGTGAATATGCTGTTGCAAAGAGCCTTGCGGCGCTGTCGGTCGGCAGAACGACTATCACCATCGCGCACCGACTGTCTACCATTCAGAATTCGGATAGAATTTTAGTTTTAACCGATGAGGGAATAGTTGAAGAAGGCAGCCATGAAGAGCTGTTAAAGCTTAAAGGGGTATACAACCGTTTCTATAAAATGGCAAATGAAATGAAATAAAAGGAGTCGGAAAAATGAAAAGAATAGTTATCTTCTTATTAGGTTTATTGTTGTGCTTCTTAGTTGCCTGTAACGGTCGTTACAAAACGGTAAATATAGAGGATGTTGAATTGGTAAGTGTGTGGACTCATAGCGGACGCTATGAGCTGACCGACGATGAAACTTCCGAACTTATAAAACTTTACAACAACTCGGAATATAAAGGTAAAGCTACGGGTGAGGGGGGAACTCCCGAATTTGGAGCATCGGTAGAATTAAAGGGCGGTAAACAACTTATTGTAAACGATTATGGATATGGGAATATACATTTTGAGGCTTTCAATGATGGTGAAAAAGGCTTCTATCTCGACAATAAAGAATTATTGTCTTTTATTACGCAGTTATGCGAAAATAATATCACATAGTTATATATATCCGTAGCAGAGCAATCAAGGCGCGGTACTCTGATCGAACGAACTGTTTTATTAACGCACAGACCATCTGCATATTACAAAAATAAAAACGAGCCCAAGCCTCACGGCTGAGCTCATTTTTATTTGGAAAGGTCGCACAAATTCGAACCCCTTTGAATTTTTGACCTATATGTTCGAAGTCTTACATATTTTTATGATATGATAATTGTTATAAAAGGGATTCAAAAATACATAATTTTAATCGTCAAATTCAGCTTTTATTCGCTCGTTAACTTTGGCATCCATACCGTTTGGCAATAATATGAGGTCTTCTTCACTGATTGAGATTTCTGCAATATCGTCTTTTTCACCGTATTGAGTAAAATATACATCCCATTCTCCATCTATACTTTCTTCTAACCAAATTACTCCTTGCATACCCTTGTGAACACCGTGTTTTGCATACCTTTCTTTTTCAACAATTACTTCTACGCAATCGAGATATTTCATCACTATTTCCCTCCAAATGGTGTATTTAATTGTATGAGTCCGTGGGGTTTTACCATCCAACCTGTAATAAATGAAACCATCCCATCTCCATTTTTTTCTGGGCAACTCAACTCTAATACTTATTCTTTGTCCATGTTTATTTAATAAACCCAGTGTATAATCCCCGTTTCTATACTTTTCCAAACCTTGTTTTTCGATTTCTTCTTTCAAATAAGTTGAATCGTGTACAGAATATCCCCAACTTTCTAACATTGCGCTTTTGCCATGTTTGTAAAAATTATTAGGGTCAAACAAATATGGGTCAAATTTTGCGTATGGACATTCTGAAGAACTTCCCGTCTATACATCATTATATTGGATATCTTCTAATATACAATGACAAGCTGTATGATGTGGCCATTTGGGGGTCTTTTGCTGCGAAAACCAACAACCATCAAGCATTAAACACTCTATGCAATGATTATCGCTCAAATTTCTATGCACCCACTTGTTCCACTTAGGTGCGCTCGGTGGTTCTTTGCCCCACACACCCGCAGAAAACAATTCACTTAAAAAATTCATTTTAATAATACTCCTTTATAATAAAAATTGCAAATCGATTTACAAGAATTATTATAAAGTAAAAAATATGGACATAGGTGGACATAAAATGCGAAAAAACGGACAACTTTTATTATAAAAACTATAGTATTCACTACCGCTCCTACTCCGAATCCCTTCTTTGATTGCTAGACAAATAAAAACGAGCCCAAGCCTTACGGCTGAGCTCATTTTTATTTGAAGACTAACCCTAATTTTAATACAAATGCACCCCCTTTTGAGATTAGGGGGTGCAAAGTCATTTTAGGGGGTGCAAATCAATAAATCTGCGATTTCAGTGTGACCATCTTCTACGGCATAATCATAAGCTGTTTTTCCAAATGAATCCTTTATCGCAGGATCAACGCCATGGTTTAGCAAATATTGAATATACTCCTTTGTGGGATCAGCATAACCGCTCAAACAGGCAAAATGCAACGCTGTACGTTCATCCGAATCACGGATGTTTGCGGGAACCTCTTTATCTTCAATTAAGAATTTTGTCACTTCAATATCCGATAGCAGCGCCGAGTCGCACAATAAAGGCCGTTCTTCAAAGCTTGGATGAACGGCACTCATGCCATATTGCTCCAACAAAGCATATCCTGCCTTGTAGGATTCTAATGAAATGCTTTCATTCATGTGCCACCTCGCATCTTTTGTTAATAGAATTAAAGCGTTGTGACCATATAATTCCACATCTGCACCATTTTCGATTAGCACAGTCATAATATCAACATTGCCGTTAGATGCAGCGATTTGGATAGGAGCATACCAAGACAACTGAAAAGGAGGTGTTTTATTCGGGTCAGCTCCATTTTTAAGTAAGATTGTAACAGCTTCAATATCGTCATTCATACAAGCCGTTTGCAAGGGAGTCCATACATTAATTTCGCAAAGAGCATTGGCAATAAGTGAGACCGTTGGTATTTTATCGATAAAAAAAGCTGTTTCACACGCATCTTCCAGGCCTTCGTAGTTTTGCTCATTTATTAATCTGACAATGTTTTTTGCTTG
>JAZNTG010000063.1:0-29667 GCA_045591645.1 Acutalibacteraceae bacterium
GCCTTTTAATCAGCCTATCGACTATGCTGTAAAGGTCGGAGAGCTTACAAATATGCTTGGCGCGGGACATATTATGGTACAGCGCTTCGGCGATATTTTGGACGGTAAACGCACCTGGCAGAAGGAGCTTGCTCAGTCGAATGTACGTCCGACCTTGCCCGACGCGGTAGCCGGCGACATCACCGCTGCTATGCCCTACCGTGCTATGATGAATATAATAAACTTCATTAAGGCGGTCGATGAGGTTGTCCCCGGTTTTGCAAGCGGAGAGACCCTACTTTATTCGCCCGAGCTTAAATTCTACTCCAACCGCGTAAAGATGGATAAGGATTTCAATACAAACGTTAAGGGACTCTACTGCCTCGGTGACTCTTCGGGTTGGACAAGAGGCCTTATGATGGCGTCGGTTATGGGTGTTCTTATGGGAAGGAAGTTAGTGTAATGTCCCTTTTTACAGATAAGACTATTTATAGTGTCAGAAAGCCTGACTGCACCGAGAAAGAAGCCGTCTGCTACGATGCTCTCGAAAGTCTGGGTATAGCATATAAGAGAGTCAGCCACGAGCATATCGGCACTATAGAGGGCTGCGAGGAAATCAGACAGGTGCTCGGTGTTAAAATTTGTAAAAATCTCTTTTTGTGCAATGCTCAAAAGACCGATTTTTACCTTGTTATGATGCCGGGCGAAAAGCCGTTTAAGACAAAATTTCTCTCGCCTCAGCTCGGCTGCTCGCGTCTGTCATTCGCACCGCCCGAATTTATGGAAGAATTTTTAAACTGCACACCGGGCAGCGCCAGCGTGCTCGGACTGCTTTTTGACAAAAATCTGAAGGTGCGGCTTATAATTGATAAAGACCTCTTGGAAGACGAATTTATCGGTTGTCACCCTTGCGACAATTCGTCAAGTCTGAAGATCAAAACGGCAGACATCACCGAAAGGCTTCTCCCCCACACAAATCACACACCCACCTTTGTAGAACTGTAAAAAGACCGCCTCTCATATGAGAGGCGGGCTTTTTAGGAAAAGGAAAAACAGCTTGGCCGCATAATAGAACCTTACAGGCCTTTTTTATTCGCTCTCCTCATTTTTGGTGAACACTTTTCTGCATTTCAAAATACTCCTCGTATCCGTCGATCTCTATTGCCGCAACATATGTTTTGGCATATATTTGATTTCCGTTCTTAGCGGTTCCTATCTCTTTGTAAAAAGCATAAAACGGTATTCCTACAGTCAGGTCGTACGTTTCAGGATCGCGCCCAAAGACATATTCAATATCAACGAAATCATAGCCCTCAAAGCTTATCTTTTCTTGTGCTGCCATACATAAAGAGCAGGAATGTCCGCCAAAAACATATCCCTTGCAGAGATACTCCTCGGCCTGCTCCAGAGATATTCTGCTCGCTTTTGCAACAAGTTTGTATTCTTTTGATACCTTCATGCGTAGTTTTTTATAGCTAATGCTTGAATCGGTAAAAACTCCGTCGCTAAGCTCATCTGGCGAGTTACTGCCATACTTGTAGTTGTCAAAGCTTATATTTATATAGTCGGATACGGGATAACTCTGGGTTTTGTTAAGAGGATGTGCATTCTCATTATAAAAATAAATATCTATAGAACTTGCGCCATACTTGGAATATGAATTAAAGCTGCGAACAACCTTTGCGTCTTTAAAAGATACTCCAAAAATCCTAAACAATTTTTGCTTAACCGACTCGATCGAGCTTATAATTTCTTTATCCGATAAGCGCTGATCGATCTGAACCGCTTCTCCGTCCAAAATTATTTTATTTCCGTCGCTGTCCGAAAAATCAAACAGACTGAATGAGAGTACCGAAGAGGTTTGGCTTGCCGACATAGAGTAAGTTCCGATATTTGCCCTTGCGTACAGTTGTTCTTTTTCAAATATGTCTTCCTCTGTTATCTCATACTGTGGTACTTCTGCATTTACCGAGTCGGCAAGTGGCAAAAGAATATCATCAAGAAATTCCTTAAGCTCTTTTTCGTTCAGTTTGTTTTCTTTTCCCTTATACTTATAGATATTAAGAAAAGTTTTCTTTGGTATGTCACCAATATTCAGATATTCGGCATCAGAAGTATAAACCTCTGTATAAGCGTTGGTCTCAACCGAATCGGTCACCAACGAGTCGAAATGCTCGCCGATGTCTTTGGCAGAATAGTGTATACCAAACCATACAGGCGATATAGCGGAAGCTATAACTATCGCGCAGATGATAAGAACCCCTGCTGCGCAGGCGGCGTATTGCCATCGCCGAAAAATAAACGGTGTCTTCTTTTCGCTTCCTTTAAATTCCCCTTTTACATACACCCTCTTCTTGATAGCGTCAAGGGTATCTGCGGAAAGCTCGGGCACGCCGTTTTGAGATATCAGCTTTTCAAGCTCATTTGCTTTCGCCTCATCAAGTATATCGCTGATCGTTTTCTTCATGCTTTGTCACCTCCAAACATTTTTCTAAGCTTGTTCAAGGCTCTGTGTGCTCTGGTATCTACATTTGAAGCTGTCAGGCCAATCGCCTTTGCAATATCTTTTGACGCTTCTCCGTAATAAAACTTACGGAAAATGATACTCGAGTCCGGCTCACCAAGCTCCTCGATAGCCTTGATGACCTCACAGCGAAGCTCATCCTCTTCAAGCTTGCTTTCAATGAGGACATCATCTGCGATCTGCAAAAAAGATTCTTCATCATCAAGAGATACCGTCGCCTGTCGGCTTCTTCTTTTAGCAAGGTTTATGGCGTGATTGCGCGCTATAACACAAAGGTATGATTTTATGCTCGAAATCTCAGGGTCATAGTCTGACAGACCCGTATAAAACTTAATGAACACCTCCGCCGCACATTCTTCAATATCGGACGATATGTAATAAGATTCTACGAGCCGACCTTTAACTACGGCATAAACAAGTCCTGCATACTGATCCATTAGTTTTTCTATTCCTGCGTCGGGGTCTTTGTGTAACAGCCGCAACAATCTTTTATCATCCATATTTTCCACCTCTGTCTCGAATCGATTCACTATTATATACAACCGAAGCTCCGCATTCTTACACTTTTATGAAAATTATATCACGGTTTTATAATTTTTTCCACAACACCCCGCATTTGTAGAGCTTTAAAAAAATACCTTACATCGGATATCTGATGTAAGGTATTTTCTATTTTGATACGACATTTATGGGATTGCCGTCAAGCCAGGCTTTTATGCAGTCGACCGTGATGCCGAGAAGCTTTATTCTCGTTGACATCGGCGCCCAGGCGGCATGCGGAGTAATGACTATATTGTCAACTCCCTTTAAGATGCAGTTCCTCATCGGCTCAACCGTGATAGCGTCGAGCGCGGCACCCGAAAGCTGTCCCGTTTCGACCGCTTCCTTTAATGCTTCTTCATCGACAAGTCCGCCTCTCGCGGTGTTGACAAAGAGTGCTCCTTTTTTGCACTTTTTAAAGGCTTCTGCGTTCATCATATGTCGGTTTTCTGCTGTCAGCGGACAGTGCAAAGAGACAATATCGCTGCGGGAAAGCAGCTCATCAAATGAAACGAACTCCACCGAAGCATCAGACTTCGGCGTTCTTGTGTAGGCTATTACATTGATATCAAAGGCGCGCGCCAGCCTTACAACCCTCTGTCCTATATGACCGTAGCCGATAATGCCGAGCGTTTTTCCGCAAAGCTCATCGGTCGGAAAATCATAAAGGGTGGTTAGCACACTTTTCTCCCAGACTCCGCCTTGTACAGCGTTGTGATAGTTCGATATCTGATTATAGTGATTCAGTATCAGCGCCATTGTGTGCTGAGCCACTGCGTTTGTAGAATAATGTCCCGCGTTGCAGACCGTAATACCGTGCTCGGCGGCATATTTTACATCAATAGTGTTATAGCCCGTTGCAAATAGCCCGATAAATTTAAGATTTGGGCAAGAACTCATAACCTTTTCGTCAATAATAAGCTTGTTGAGCAGGATTATATCGGCATCGCCTATGCGTTCTATTACCTCGTTCTGCTTTGTTGCGTGATATTCTACTACCTCGCCGAACTGTTTATACACATCTAAAGAAAGACCGCCGGGAGTCATTACCCCGGCTTCAAGAACGACTATCTTCATTGACGGGGCTCTTTCTTTGAAAGCTTATGCTTTGAGCCGTCGGGATTGACAACGGTAATGCTGTCAAGCTGACCGACAAGGCTTGCCTTGAAGCCCTCGATATACTTTATGCGAAGCGCCTTCTGCTCAGCCTTTTCCTCGTCGGTCAGACCTTCAGCTTTGCTCTTTCTTGCAAGAAAGTTTATTCTGTCAATATCCTTCTCTGTTACCATAATATACCTCCGGTTAAGGGCCAAGGGCAAAGGGCCCGGGGCCAAGGGTAAGGTGTCGCCTATGGCGACGTTATATTTCGTTGCGGCCGTCAAGGGCGCGTTGCAAGGTCACCTCATCGGCATATTCAAGATTTCCGCCAACGGGAACACCGTATGCAAGACGGGTTATCTTTATACCCATCGGTTTTATAAATCTTGATATGTAGCCAGCTGTAGCCTCTCCCTCGACCGTCGGGTCGGTCGCCATAATGACTTCCTTTACCGTACCGTCGGCAAGGCGGCTCATCAGCTCGCGTATCTTCAGCTTTTCGGGGCTGATGCCCTCTAAGGGCGAGATAACGCCGTGAAGCACGTGGTAAACACCCTTATACTCTCTTGTGCGCTCAAAAGCAAGCACGTCCTTCGGATCGCTTACAACACATATGACCGATTTGTCGCGTGTATTATCCGAGCAGACGGGACATACCTCATTATCAGTCAGCGCCTGACAGCATTTGCAAAGATGGATTTTGCTTCTCGCGTCTACGAGCGCGTTCGCAAACCTCTTTGCATAGTCCTCGGGCGCGGTTATGACGTAAAAAGCCAGCCTCTGTGCCGTCTTTTTTCCTATTCCGGGCAGCTTTTCAAACTGCGCCGTAAGTTCGTTCAAGGATACTATGTTATACGGCATAGCTTAGAACATTCCGGGCATACCTGGGATACTCAGTCCACTGGTGATGGCGCCCATCTCCTCTTCGGAAGTCTTTATTGCTTTGCTTATAGCCTCGTTTACTGCTATTGTGATAAAATCCTCAAGCATCTCAGGGTCACCCTCACACTCTTCGAGTGCCTCGGGCTTTATTTTTACGGATACGACCTCATGTTTGCCGGTGACGGTGACCGAGACCATATCTCCGCCTGCCGTAGCGGTATACTCTCTTGCGTCAAGGTCTTCTTGCAGATTTGCCATATCCTCCTGCATCTGCTGTACGCGTTTTAACATCTGCTGCTGGCTCATACCGCCGTTTTGGTTCGGAATCCTTACTTTCATATATATTACTCCTCCGGAATTATTTGTGTTTTGGAACCTCTAACTGTCTCAGCTTATCCTGAAGCTGCAGTAAAGGGTTGCTTTCGGCAGCCGCTGATGCTTTTCTGTAAGGACCAAGCTTAAAGGTCCGACCGAGCACCTCGGCGGCGGCATTACGCAGTGAATCGCGGTAGAAGGCGTCTTTTTGATTGATAAGATCCTTAAACTGCGGATTCGGAGCGTCTATCAGCAGATACTGACCCGAAATAAAAGCTCTTGAGCCGTTCAGCACACCGACCATAAGCGGATTTGTCTGACACAGAATTTTAAGTATCTCATTCCACTGGGGAATAGGCTGATCCTCGCCGTCTTCGCTTATCGGTCCGACCTCTGCGGGTACAGATACTTCCTCCTCGGGCGGTGGGATCTGCTCATCCTCTGTGGGTATTTCATCCGCCACCATCGGTACAGCCTTGACAGGCTCAGATGAGGGACGTACAGATACCTTTACCGCACCTGACTCGAGCGCACGTACCCTTTTTTCAAGCGAAGCATAATCCTCTGAAAGGGCAGGGTCGCAAAGCTTTATAAGGGTCATCTCAAGCACACTTCTGCGGTTTGCACTCTGCATATCCGAAATGGCAGAGGAAAGCATATTAAGTGTGCGTAAAATGTCCTTTATGTCAAACCTTTCGGCAAGTCTTTTGTAAACCTCAAGCTGCTCGGACGAGCAGACAATGGGTTTTTTATCCGAGGATACGGTCTTAACTATCATTATGTCGCGGAAATAGGACGAAAGCTCGTTTGCAAGCCTCAGCATATCGACCGAGTTTTTATGCAGCTCATCAACTAATGTGAGTGCCATTTCGCAGTCGTTTTCGAGTATGCTCTCGGAAAGCTTTGTCAAATATTCGTTTCCGCTCATACCGAGCGCGGCAGTTACCGTATGCTCGGTTATTTCGGCAGAATTTGAAAGGCATAGGTCAAGTATAGACAGCGCGTCGCGCATACCTCCGTCAGCCGCGGCAGCGATAAGGCTTGCCGCTTCATTTGTGACCGTAAAGCCTTCTTTTTCGGCGATATATAAAATTCTCTCAATAATCTTGCTGTTTTCTATCCTGTGAAAATCAAAACGCTGGCAACGGGAAAGAATTGTCGCGGGGAGCTTATGCACCTCGGTGGTCGCAAGTATGAAAATAACATGTTCGGGCGGCTCTTCAAGGGTTTTGAGCAGAGCGTTAAAGGCGGCAGACGAGAGCATATGCACCTCGTCGATGATATACACCCTGTACTTAAGGGTGGTTGGAGTGAAATTTATCTGCTCGCGAAGCATTCTTACATCCTCAACGCTGTTGTTAGAAGCAGCGTCCATCTCGACAATGTCAGTGGCTTCCTCACTTATGGCAAGACCGCAGGCTTCACACTCAAGACACGGGTCTCCGTCTTTGTTACACTGGCAGTTTACGGCACGGGCAAGAATTTTTGCGCAGCTGGTTTTACCTGTACCGCGTGTGCCCGTGAAAAGATAAGCGTGAGATATCTTCCCCGCCTTGAGCTCACCCTTTAAGGTCTCGGTAATATGCTCCTGACCGCAGACATCAGAAAAGGTCAGCGGACGGTATTTTCTGTACAGAGCCTTGTATGCCATATTTTTTCACTTCCTTAAACAAAATGACTGTGTGACAGGGCGTACGAATGAGCCGATTTACTGCGGCGCACAGAGTGGACTGCTTAATGCTGCTCGGTTCCCCGCCTGACATGGTTCGCGGTACCCTGTCGCACAGGACCCGCCCATTCGCACACCCTCTCACACAGTCAAAGGGTACTGTAGTATTATAATATATTTTCTTGCTATTTACAAGTATTATTTATTTATTAAAAAAGAGTTCATAAAAAATGGGTTGTATATTCAAGCTTTTTTTGCTATTATTATGTTGTATATAATGGAATTATAATACCAATGAGGTAGAATATGGAAATTTGGGATATAATGAATGAAAAGGGTATCGTCACGGGAAGGACCGCCGTCAGAGGACGGACTGTGCTTAGAAACGGCGAATATCACCTTGTTGTCCATATATGGGTAGTATCTTCAAAGGGCAACCTGCTTATTCAGCGCAGGAGCGAGCGCAGAAGACTTATGCCGGGCGAATGGGCGGCTACGGGCGGCTCTGCCGTTTCGGGAGAGAACTCAGTCGCTGCGGCTGCAAGAGAGCTTCGTGAGGAACTCGGAATCAGGGCGGCTGACGGCGCGCTCAAGTTTGCCGCGCGGCTAAAAAGGCGGAATTCCCTGCTGGATATTTATTTTATCCGCTGTGATGCCGACGCCACAGGTCTCCGACTTCAGCGAAACGAAGTAGCAGAGGTCAAATGGGTCACACCCGACGAGCTTCGCGATATGATAGACAGACGCGAATATCATAATTACGGAAGAGAATATTTCAAGACGGTGTTTGATTATTTACAAAAGATAAATACCGCCAAGGAGGAAACGGTTTGAGTTTAAAATTAGAGGGTAGAAAGTGTGTTGTATGCGACTCCTACCTTTTTGAAGAGGACGATGTGGTATTCTGCCCCGACTGCGGAGCGCCCCATCACAGAGATTGTTGGGAGTCGGTCGGCCACTGTAAGCTTGCAGAGCTTCACGGAACACCCGAGGAATACAAATATGTTGAAGCTGAAACGGAAAAAGCAGAACCCGAAAAGCCGAAGGCCTCTGCTACCTGCCGCAGCTGCGGTAAAGAGCTTGAGGAAAAAGCTCATTACTGTCCCTACTGCGGTGCGAGGAATATTATGAATTCTCCCGAATTCGCAAACGCAGTATACGGTACATCGGTCGATCCCGAGGAGGAGCTTGAACAGGGCATCAAGACCCAAGAGGTGTTGCGTGTAGTCACCCTGAATGCGGGAAGATACATTTTAAAGTTCAAGTCTTTAGTAAAGGGAAAAAGGCTTTCGTGGAACTGGGCAGCCTTTTTAGTTCCCCACGGGTGGTTCGCTTTCAGAAAAATGTATGCACTCTCGGCAGTTATTGCGGCGCTTATGATAGCATCATCACTGCTCTATCTGCCCATGCTGCAGGCTGTTCAGTCAGCGCCGCTGACCGATAATATGAGCTATTCCGAAGCGGTCAAGGTAACATCGGAGGCTATGATGTCCGCGCCGACGGTGGCTATGATATTCGCACTAGCCAGCGGAGCGCTTGAGCTTGTCATACGGGTATTCTGCGCGCTTTTTGCGGATTCTGCCTACAAAAAGCGGGTGCTTAGGGTCTGCGGAGAGATAAGAGAGGCAGACGACAGGCATGCCGCAACAAGAAAGCTCGGCGGTATAAATCCTATTGCATTTCTGATAGCGGTTTTCACCGTTTCTATTCTTTACGATCTCATTTCTATGTTTTTAGTATAACTACACTAAAAAGGGGGTTCTTTTATGAAAGTTTGCGTTCAATGTCAGACCGAAAACAGCTCGGATTACAAATACTGTAAGTTCTGCGGAGCCGAGCTTCCTTGCGTTGACCGAAAGCCGCTATGGGAAAGCGTTGAAGACCCAAGCGAGGAAAAAGGCGGAAGTGACATTCCTGTTTCAGATGATATTTCGGTTTTCGAAATGAATGTTTTTGTGGGCAAAAACAATGAGCGCATAGTGCCCGAATTCATCGATATGCAGCAAAAAAACAAAAAGACCTCTTGGTGCTGGCCCGTTTTCCTGCTCGGACTGTTCTTCGGCTTTTTCGGTATGGCGGCTTGGTTTCTCTACCGTAAGATGAATAAAATAGGCTTTATCCTGCTTGGAGCGGCGGTATTACTTCAGACGGCTGATATGATGGTTAATTTCAAGGCCATGACCGAGCTTTACAGAGACACATTTTCAGCAATCTATTCTTATGCTGACGCTTTTTATGCTGATCCGAATGCGGCATCCGAATGGCTGAACAGTTACATAAACGAGCTTACCTTGCTCTATAGCAACAACGCTGTGACTGTATTTTCGTTTATAAATCAAAATATAGGCGGAATTGTACTGCCCGTTATTATGGGACTGTTCGGGCTTCATCTTTATAAGGAGCATTCGCTTCAGAAGATCGCCGAAATCAAAGGAGAGCACGGCAATACGCCCTCGTATGCGCTGCTTCTTAATACCAAGGGCGGCACATCGGCGGCGAGAGCGGTGGTTGCGCTGATTATAGCAAGCCTGCTCATCACAATGATTTCGTCAGTGCCGATGATCGCCTTCTTTATGGGAGCTTAAAGTGAAAAGCTATACCACACTGCTTTTTGACGCAGATAATACCCTGATGGACTTTTATACTGCAGAAGAGGCAGGTATCAGAAATACCTGTTTTGGCTTCGGGATAGATTATACCGAAGAAATAGGACGGCTTTATTCAGCTATAAATGACAGCTTCTGGAAGCGATTTGAAAAGGGCGAGATCAAACGAGAGGAAATAAAGGTAGGCCGCTTCAAAGAGTTTCTAAACGCTATCGGCTCTGACATAGACCCCGAAAAAATGGCTGCGAGGTATATAGAAGAACTGTCAAACGGCAAAATGCTGCTCGACGGGGCCTTGCCTCTTTGCCAAAAGCTCAGCCGAAAGTACGATATGTATATAATCACAAACGGTAACTCATATATTCAGAAAAAGCGTTTTTGGGGCTCGGGGCTTGAACCTTATTTCAAAAACGTTTTCATATCTGAGGATATGGGCGCTAAAAAACCCGACAAGGCTTATTTTGATAAGGTGCTGGCTGAGGTTTCAGAAAAGGACAAATCAAAAATATGCATTATCGGTGACAGTATGTCTTCGGATATTTTAGGCGGAATAAATGCAGGTATAGATACTTGCTTTTTTAACCGCAACGGCGCTGAGAAGCTTTATGAGCCTACATATGAAGTAACAGGCTTTGAGGAGATGGAAAAGCTCTTTTATGAGTAATGAAGAAAGACTGACCTTAAAGAAAAAAAGAATAATTGCGATAGTGTCTTTGGCGGTCATTTTTGCAATAATGGCGCTTATAACCTATGTCGCTATCGACCGATTTACTACAACGGGCGCCACGGCGGAAAGCTTTGAGTCCTTTATCGAGGGCTATGGCTGGTGGGGCAGATTTGTCGCTGTGGGAATACAGTTTTTACAGGTATTTATCGCCCTGATCCCAGGTGAATTTGTAGAGGTTGGTCTGGGACTTGCCTTCGGCGCGGTGGAGGGCACCGTCATCTGCCTTGCGGGTGTTGCGCTCGCTTCATCTGCTGTATTCGCCCTTGTCAAAAGATGGGGCGTAAAGGTTGCCGAGCTTTTTGTTGATGTAACCAAAATAAACTCCTTAAAGTTTATAAACAGTGAGAAAAAGCTGAATTATTTAGTCTTTATCCTCTTTCTTATCCCCGGCACACCTAAGGATCTTCTCACCTATGTAGTGCCGCTTACAAGAATGAAAATGAGCGAGTTTCTCATAATCAGTATGCTCGCCCGAATACCGTCTGTTTTGTCCTCAACCATAGGTGGAAATCTTTTCGGAGACGGAAAATATCTCCACGGCATATTACTTTTAGTAGTTACCGGCGTAATAAGTCTTGCAGGATTGAAAATTTATGATATAATATTAAAGAAATATGAAGCCCGAAAGGCTGAAAATAAAAAAGGAGAGTCTTTATGAATCCTATTTTAGAACAGATTAGTAAAGTTGGTATTGTACCCGTAATAAAGCTGAACGACCCCTCTAAGGCAGTCCCGCTTGTAACGGCACTTAAAAAGGGAGGCATTCCCGTTGCTGAGGTAACCTTCCGCGCAGCAGGCGCCGATGTTGCTATTGCAAACATTGCACGCGAGATGCCCGACATACTTGTCGGCGCAGGCACCGTTGTAACACTTGATCAGTGTAAGGCTGCAGTTACCGCCGGCGCAAAGTACATCATCTCCCCCGGTTTCGACCCCGAGATAGTCAGCTACTGCGTTGAAAACAATATTCCCATCACTCCGGGCTGCACAAATCCGTCCGAGGTATCTATCGCTACTAAGATGGGTCTTGAGGTAGTTAAGTTCTTCCCTGCTGAGGCTATGGGAGGACTCAAGGTTCTGAAGGCTTTAGCCGGTCCCTTCCCCAAGATGAGATTTATACCCACCGGTGGTATCGGACCTGCAAATCTAAATGAGTATCTTGCCTTCCCGAAGATCATCGCCTGCGGCGGAAGCTGGATGGTTCCCGAAAAGATGGTCGACGCTGAAGACTGGGACGGCATAACCGCTCTTGCTCGCGAGGCTGTTCTCACAATGCTTGACATCAAGGTAAAGCACATCGGAATCAACTCTGCTGACGAAAATGAAGCTAAAAACACCGCCAATATCTTCTCTGCTATTATGGGCGCTGATATCAAGGACGGCTCAAAGTCTATCTTCGCAGGCAGTGAGATAGAGGTTATGAAGATGATGGGCGTAGGCAAATGCGGACACATCGGTCTTGCAACCACTTCAGTTCCGAGAGCTATCCGCTACTTCGAGTCTCAGGGCTTCGAGTTTGACGCTGACAGCTACACCTATGACGATAAGGGCAACGTTAAGTTTGCTTACTTCAAGGGTGATATCGGCGGCTTCGGCGTTCATCTTGTAAATAAATAAGTTGCATATGCTAAAAAATCCTGCAGAGCCGAAACTCTGCAGGATTTTTTGTTTAGATATATTTTTTAATTATCTCTTTCATCTCATCCCATTTTGCTTCCATATCGGCTACCAGCTTGAACTGAGTACGGCAGCGATCAAGATTATGCTCGGGATACTTGGTCTTGAAATAGGTATCTCCCTCAAGATAGTCGGTCAGAAATCTCATTCCGCACTCAATAGTCATCATCTTGGCGCCCTCAGGCATAAACTCTATTTCATCCTTGGAAAGAAGTCCTCCGCATCCCTTAAGGAAGCCCTTGGCATAGGTCTCAAAAAGCTGTATATCCATACATACCTTTGATAGATCTTTTTCGTCCTCTGCCGCAGTAGATGCACCAAAACGGATAGAATCGCCGAAATCGGTAACCGAAAAACCCGGCATTATGCTATCAAGGTCGATAACACAAAGAGCGGTTCTGGTCTCCCTATCAAGCATCACGTTGTTGATCTTTGTGTCATTGTGAGTAACACGAAGAGGCAGCTTGCCTGCCTTATTGCTGTCTGTGAGAACCGAATAAAAATCCTTTCTCGCCTTTACAAATTCAATTTCATCTGCAACATTTTTAGCTCTGCCGCAGACATCGGCTTCGACAGCCTTTATAAATTTCTCATATCGGTGGGGGGTATCGTGAAAATAAGGGATAGTCTCATAAAGCTCTTCGACGGGGAAGTCATTGAGAAGATACTGGAACTGACCGAAGGCTACTGCTGACTGATAAAAATCCTCAGGCGTTTCAGGCAGATCAAGACAGATGGAACCCTCGACAAAATCGTATAGTCTCCAGCATCTGCCGTCACTGTCAGTATAATAAGTAGCACCGTCATTTGTATATACCAGTGACAAAACACGTCTCGAGTCAGATGTACGGCTCTTTAGGAATGAAGTTACCTTTTCGATATTATGCATTACCTCGTCGGGCTTTTTTAAAACATTTGTATTTATAGTCTGAAGTATGTAACGCTTGCCAGAGCCATCGGGCTTTTGGGCATTGACAAGGAAGGTGTCATTAATATGTCCGTTTCCGTACTGTGTGCAGCCGATAACTGTAACATCAGTCTTAAACTCGCTGAAAGCGGCAAGGGTCTTATCAATACTTTTAATACCCATAAACATTACTCCTTCAAAAATTTCGTATATTCATTGTACATATTTCCGATTTTTTATTCTATAAAAAATCGTGCAAAATTTAGTAATATATGATATAATTACGAAAAAGTACTGTTCCAGAGGGATGTTTATGAAAAATTCGCTTGAAATAACGACGATTTTAAAGGAATTTTATATGATCTCAGGCTTTCGCATTTCAATACACGATGCCGAGTTCAACGAGATATATGCCTATCCTCATCAGCTGTCCCCCTACTGTGCCGCCATACAGCAGGATATCAAAAACCGCAAGCGCTGTCTTGCTAATGACAGAACGGCATTTGAAAAGGTAAAGCAGACAGGTGAGGTCGAGGTCTACCGCTGCAGTCACGGACTTTATGAGGCGGTCGCACCCATATACCATTACGGCATACTTTCAGGCTATTTTATGATGGGACAGGTATGTACAGACAAAAGCAAATACTCTGCGCCGCTATATAAATCTGTATACGAGGTACTTTGTGATCCCGATGCCGCAGAACAGACGGTTTCGCTTGTCAAAGAGGTTCCCGAGCAGCTGATAAATTCATACATATCGATTATGACAGTAATTGCAGAATATATTACCGAGACAAATCGTCTGTCACCGGTCAACGGAGACCTTGCCTCTCTTGTTATGACCTACTTAAACCAGAATTACTCCTCAAAGATAACTCTGGATATTCTTGCAGAAAGGTTTTTCTGCAGTCAATCGTCACTTATAAAGACCTTCAAAAAGGAGTACGGTACTACCATTATGAAGGCACTTATGGAGGTGCGGCTTGAAAAGGCTGAGGAGCATTTCAAAAAGAGCCATACTTCCATAAAGGAAATCGCGGGCGAGTGCGGTTTTACTGACCAGAACTATTTCTCTAAGGTATTTGCACAAAAATACGGCTGCTCTCCCAGTGAGTACAGAAACAGTCTGCGATCGGGCTTGCAATAATTAAAGTTCCTATTATAGCAGAATGACACCTTCAAACTCAGAGGGTGTCATTTTTAATTATAAAGAAAAAGAGTCTTTCTTAAAGCTTACTGCTTTACCGAAAGACTCTTCATATTAGTGATTTTTATCCTACGCTATCTTTTTATCATAGCAGGAGAACATCTCGTCTACGCCGTGGGGTTTTGTATTCTGTGTGAGCCAGCTTACGATAGGTACGAGGACAAGTCCGCCGACCATAGCAAATACGCCCGAGTAGAGTGAGTTTGTAAATATGAAGCTGAGTACGGGTATCTCTGCAACGCTGAACCAGCCTACGCTGATACACAGCTGAACTATCTCAAGTCCTACACCGAAGATAAAGGAAGCCACGACCGCCGCCTTGGTGGTCTTTTTCCAGTAGAGACCGTAGAGGAACGGTGCCAAGAATGCGCCGGCAAGCGCGCCCCACGATACACCCATCATCTGTGCGATGAATACCGAATCAGACCAAATAGAGTCCTTAAGTATAGCAATTATCGCCGAGATAGCGATGAAGAATACAATAAAGAGCCGCATAATAAATACGCTCTTCTTTTCCGAAACCTCGCCTTTCTTTTCCATCTTCGGCTTTACAACATCAAGAGTAAGGGTCGAAGAGGATGTAAGCACAAGAGAGGAAAGGGTAGACATAGAGGCTGCCAGTACAAGCACGATAATGAGTGCTATGATGACTGCAGGTAGCTCTGCAAGCATGGTCGGAACGACCTTGTCGAACTTAGTGCCTGCATCAGAGGTGAAGCCTGCTGCCAGCATCTCGTTATAATAAAGCTTTCCGAAGCCGCCGAGGAAATAGCAGCCGCCTGCGACAACGATAGCAAACAGGGTTGAAATGACGGTTCCCTTCTTGATAGCGCCTTCATCCTTGATGGAATAAAACTTTCCGACCATCTGGGGAAGTCCCCATGTGCCGAGAGAGGTCAGCATTACGACAAAGAAAAGGAATATCGGGTTCGGTCCGAACATCGAGGTGAACTCGGGACCCGCCTCGGGATGCTCTGAAATTGCATTTACAGCCTCCATCAGTCCGCCGTTCTGAGCCAGAACAGCCGCGATGACGGCAACGATGCCAACCAGCATTATGATACCCTGAATAAAATCATTGATAGCGGTAGCCATATAGCCGCCGAAAATTACATAAACGCCCGTCAGAGCCGCCATTACAACAACGATTACCCAATAATCTATCTCAAACACATTGTTGAAAAGGCTTGACAGTCCGTTGTAGAGAGACGCAGTATACGGAATAAGAAACACGAAAACAATAAAAGAAGCTATGACCTTGAGCTTTTTGGAATCGTAACGCTTTTCAAAGAAGTCGGGCATTGTTTTTGAGCCTAAGTGCTGTGACATAACGCGCGTTCTGCGTCCAAGCACCGTCCACGCGAGAAGCGAGCCGATAAATGCGTTTCCAAGTCCGATCCAGGTCGATGCAAGGCCGAAGTTCCAACCGAACTGACCTGCATATCCGACAAAGATGACCGCAGAAAAATATGACGTGCCGAACGCGAAGGCGGTAAGCCACGGGCCGACACTTCTGCCGCCGAGCACGAAGCCGTCAACATTAGTAGAATGACGGCGGCAATAAAAACCGACACCGATCATAAGAGCAAAAAAGCAGAGCAGCATCGGGATTGTGATACCGATAGTCAGCGGATCGTTAGCCGCCGATAAAAGTTGTAAGGACATCCATCCTCATCCTTTCGAAATAAAGTTGTCTTTAACAGTTTAACGCTTTAAAGCGTTTTTGTCAAGTGTAATTTACGCTTATCAAAATAAAATTGGCGAACGCCGTCCGCCAATATATTTTTGTTACTGACCAACTATTAACTCTCCCCAGCAGAAATCGTCTTTGGCTTCGCAGAGATTTACTTCGAGTATTTGTCCTGTAAGGTTTATGTTGGCTCTTACCTTTACTCTTGTATAATTTTCGGTATACCCCTCAAAATATCCGTCCGACTCCTGCTCAAAAAGGACCTTTTCGGTCTTTCCGACCTGCGTTTTCAGAAATTCTCTTTCGCAGTCTGCGGCGGCTTCTGCCATAACCCCGGCGCGGCGACTCTTTTCAGCCTCATCTACCTGATCGGGCAGAGCCGCGGCGATGGTGCCGCTTCGTTTCGAATATGCAAAAACGTGGCTTCTCGCAAAGCCGATATGTTTTAAAAATTCAACGCTTTCATTAAAATCTTTTTCGCTCTCCCCTGCAAAGCCAACCATAATATCGGTGGTAATAGACGCATTTTTAAATTTTGCTCTTATGCGCTTTACAAGATCATCAAAAAACGCCGTATCATAGTGTCGGTTCATTCGCTTTAAGGTCTTATCACAGCCCGACTGAAGAGCCAGATGAAACTGCGGACAGAACTTTTCCTCTGCCGCCAGACGGTCAAGCAGTTCATCGCTCATATGGTCAGGCTCTATCGAGCCGAGACGGACGCGCTCAATGCCGTCTACCGCCGCCGCCTTTACGGCATCGCAGATATCATATCCTGTATCCTTTCCATAGCTTGTGAGGTTAATTCCGACAAGCACTATCTCGCGAAATCCGTTTTTTGAAAGGGCATTCGCCTCAGCGGTAATGTCAGAAAGCGAGCGCGAGCGTATGACTCCGCGGGCGCGCGGTATTATGCAATATGTGCACCATCGGTCACAGCCGTCCTCTATCTTCATAAAGGCGCGGGTACGCTCGGAAAAGCTTTCGATAGACGGAGTACAGTATACTTCGTCCCTTTCGTGCGACGATATGCGCACTATCCTCTCCTTCTCAACAGAGAACTCATCAATAAGGTCGGCAAGCGCGGTGTGATCGGTATTTCCGATAACGATATCGGCTTCCGGAAGAAGAGCCGCTGTATCGGGCACCGCCTGCGGCATACAGCCCATAAGAACGACTATGCGGTCAGGGTTTCCTCTCTTAAAACGGCGTACCGCCTGTCTGGTCTTTCGGTCACTCTCCGCCGTTACAGTGCAGGAATTGACTATCGCAACATCGGCATCATTTATACGGTTTACAAGGGTATGTCCTCTTTTTTGGAGCACCTCACCCGCCGCCTCGCTCTCATATTGATTTACCTTGCAACCGAGGGTGTAAAAAAATATCTTCATAAATTCTCCTTGTAAAAACAATCCTCTATCCAAATTGAAGGATTGGATTCAATATATTCATAAATTTTGCGGTAATCTTTCTCTCCACGGATAATATGGTCGTGGAAGGAGCGTTGGAATATTCTGTTATCTTCAGAGCCCGCCGTTTGGCAAATTTCTTTTGTTACAACATATTTATACCACCCTATAACGCGGCTTACTGTAGGGGACGGGTCTGCCGTCCCGTTATTGTCAATAATCAAAAGCAAATGTATATGATTCGGCATTATAACATATTTATCTACCGCTATGTTTTCGTATTTTTCAACCATTTTATGTATATATTTTTCTGCAATAATTCCTGCCGGTTTCGGGCGGGCAGACCCCGCCCCTACGATGTCGCATAATATGTTTGTGCGATTGTGAGTACAAATGGTTATAAAATAAGCGGCATTTGTCGAATAATCAAACCCTTTCATTCGGGTCGGTTTTCTTTTTGGTAACTCCATCTCAATTCCTTACGTTTTTATACATTATAATATTAATTGGGCATAACTTCAATCATTAAATATTGACATAGGTTTTTTAAAGTGGTAAAGTTATAAAATAGGTGATTTTATGTATAAGATTATAAACAAAAAAGTTTTAAACCCCACTGTTGTACAGATGGATATCGAGGCTCCCTTTGTTGCAAAGAAGGCAAAGGCGGGTCAGTTTATAATACTTCGTGTAGACGAAAACGGTGAGCGCATTCCCCTCACCGTTGCGGGCTTTAACCGTGATGCCGGCACTGTCAGAATAATTTTTCAGACGGTCGGCTCCACCACTATCAAGCTCGGTGCAAAAAATGTCGGCGAATATATTGAGGACTTTGCAGGTCCTCTCGGCCGTGCCACAGAAATAGAAGGTATGAAAAAGGTCGCCGTTGTAGGCGGCGGTGTCGGCTGCGCTATCGCGCTCCCCATTGCTGAGGCTTTACATGCCGCGGGGGCTGAGGTCCATTCTGTTGTCGGTTTTCGAAGCCGTGATCTCCTGATTTTAGAGGAAGAATTTAATGCCGCTTCAGATAAGCTTATTATTATGTCGGATGACGGGTCGACAGGTCGCAAGGGGCTCGTTACCGAGGCATTAAAGGAGCTTTTAGAGACCGAGAGGTATGATGCCGTCATCACTATAGGTCCCCTTATTATGATGAAATTCGTTGTCGAGACCTGCCGTCCGTTTAATGTCCCCGTAATAGTTTCTATGAACCCCATTATGATTGACGGTACGGGTATGTGCGGCGGCTGTCGACTCACCGTCGGCGGAAAAACTGTTTTCGCCTGCGTTGACGGACCCGATTTTGACGGATACGAGGTAGATTTTGACGAGGCTATGGCAAGGGGCAGTATCTACCGTGATTTTGAAGCAAGAAAACGGGAAGAAGCCTGCAACTTACTGAACAAAGAGGTAGAATAAATGGCAAATATGTCTTTAAAAAAGAATGAGATGCCGACTCAAGATCCGGCTATCCGCGCTCATAATTTCAGTGAGGTCGCCCTCGGATATACCGAGGCCGAGGCTCTCGACGAGGCGGCGCGCTGTTTAGATTGCAAAAATATGCCGTGCGTTTCGGGCTGTCCTGTGAAAATTCATATACCCGCCTTTATCGCAAAGGTTCGGGAGGGCGATTTTGAGGGCGCGTATCAAATAATTACAAAGTCCTCTTCACTGCCCGCTGTTTGCGGCAGAGTTTGCCCTCAGGAAAACCAGTGCGAAGCTAAGTGTGTTCGCGGTATTAAGGGAGAATCGGTCGGAATTGGCAGACTGGAACGCTTTGTTGCCGACTGGCATAATGAGCATATCGGCAAAGCACCCGAAAGACCGACGCCTAACGGTCATAAAGCCGCTATTATCGGCTCGGGTCCCGCGGGACTGACCTGTGCGGGTGACCTTGCAAAAAAAGGTTATGATGTTACTGTCTTTGAGGCTCTTCACACAGCAGGCGGTGTTTTAGTTTACGGAATTCCCGAATTCAGACTGCCGAAGGCAATAGTAAAAAAGGAAGTTGAGACCCTGAAGGCTCTCGGCGTTAAAATAGAGACCAATATGATCATCGGCAAGACCCTCACTATAGACGAGCTTTTCGAAATGGGCTTTGAGTCGGTATTTATAGGAAGCGGCGCAGGCCTTCCGCGCTTTATGGGCATTGAGGGCGAATCGCTCAAGGGCGTCTACTCGGCGAATGAATTTTTGACCCGTTCAAACCTTATGAAGGCTTACCGAAATAACTCTGACACACCTATTATGAAGGGCGGCAGGGTAGCCGTTGTCGGCGGCGGAAATGTTGCGATGGACGCCGCAAGAACTGCGCTCAGGCTCGGTGCTGAAAAGGTTTATATCGTATACCGCCGCTCGCTCGAAGAGCTTCCTGCCCGTAAAGAGGAAGTTGAGCACGCTATGGAAGAGGGCATCGAGTTTTTACTTCTTAATAACCCCGTTAGAATTCTCGGTTATAACAATCCCGACGATAAGCGCGACCCGAAAAACGGATTTGTCACAGGGCTAGAATGTGTCAAAATGGAGCTCGGCGAGCCTGATGCTTCGGGCAGAAGAAGTCCCGTTGAAATAAAGGACAGTAACTTCACACTCGATGTTGATACCGTCATAATGTCAATCGGCACTTCCCCCAATCCCCTTATTAAATCCACCACCGAGGGGCTCCAAACAAACCGCCGCGGCGGAATTATTGTCGACGAGGAGAGCGGACTTACCTCGCGCAAGGGCGTGTTCGCGGGCGGAGACGCTGTAACAGGCGCCGCCACCGTTATACTTGCTATGGGTGCAGGCAAGACTGCCGCCCAAGCGATGGATGAATATATGACCAAAAATACCGTCTAAGGAAGACCTTAGACGGTATTTTTTATTTGCTCGGTACCATAAATCTGATACGGTTATTAAGATTTGTTATCCTTGTTTCCTTTTCGCCGCGCGCGTGCTCGCCGTCCAGTGTCCAATCTATTTTTTTATCTGAACGAACCGTTATGTTTGCCGCCTTGAAAAATTCTATTCCCTTTCGCTTAAAATCCTTTTTCACTATGCCGTCTATTATCTGCTGAAGCTGGGACAGCGTTTCAGGATGGCGGATAAGCATCACCTCGAAAAATCCGTCATTTAAGGTTACGGCATTTTCATTAAGCTTTAAAACGCCGCCGACCGAAAGAGAATTTGACACAGCGCCGAAAAGAAAATCTCCCTCTACCTTTTTGGTCTCGGTCTCAAGGGTCAAAGAAATAGGCTTTATATTGCCTAGGCTTTTTATCCCCTCAAATAAATATGCAGCCTGACCGAGAACATTTTTAACATCCTGCGGCGCAGAATAGGATGCCTCAGTAAAAGCACCGAAGGAAGCGGTATATGTGAAATATCTGTTATCAAAAAGACCGACGTCAAGGCTCATCTCCCTGCCGGCCACAATATCCTTTGCTGCCTGCTCGATATTGCGCGATATTTTAAGACCGCTTGACCACTCGTTGAGCGTTCCCGCTGGGATGTAGCCTATTGTGACATCGGCATTTGCCGATATAACGCCGTTCACGACCTCGTTCAGCGTTCCGTCGCCGCCGCACACCACCAGCTTTTCAAAGCCGTCTACGCCCTCGCTTATTCTGTTATAGGCGTCAAGCTGCTTCTTGGTCGGATAAACGGTGACCTCATAGCCGCCCTTAGAGAGTATATCTACCACCCTGAAGAGCTGTGGCTTTATCTTGCCCGTACCGGCGCGCGGATTGACTATAAGTAAAAGGCGCTTGTCTGCCAATTTACATTCACCTCTGAAATAGACGTATTCTCACAACAATATTATTGCACCGACAAGGGAAAAATGTGTAAACAAAATTTTAACATTTAAGATTGACAAATAAATAACAATGTGTTATTATAAATGTGTCTCATATGAAACAGTTTTTGGAGGTGGAGTTGTGTCGGCTTGCTCTGATATAAAAATTTTGCAGAGTTGTTTTCTCTTCCGCGGTGAAAGCGAAGCCAACCTTACCCAATTTTTAAGCTCCGAATACTGCGAAAATATGAGCTTTGCAAAAGGCGACACCGTTTTCGGAGAGGACGAAAGCCGCGACTGTCTGGGACTCCTGCTCAGCGGACGGGCAACGGCGATTTGCGCCGACGGTACAAGAAGCGCACTCAAGACCTTTACCGCAGGCGAGCTTTTCGGCGCGGCAAGCGTTTTCTGCGAAAGCTCATCCCTTCCGTTCAGCAAGATAAAGGCGTCTTCTGCTTGTCGGGTGCTTTTCATAACCCGTGAGGGGGTTGAGCGGTTGATATACTCAGATCCCGCCCGAGCAGTGGAATATATCCGCTTTCTTTGCGGCAGGGTGGAGTTTTTAAACCGCCGTATCTCGACCTTTACATCAAAGGAAGCCACCGAAAGACTTGCAAAGCATATTCTCGAAAACGCTGAGGACGGGCTTTGCAAAAACATCAACTTCACCGCCCTTGCAAAGACACTTGACATCAGCCGCGCGAGCCTTTATCGCGCAAGAGCAGAACTTGAAAATTCAGGCGCCATCCGTATCGACGGCAAAAATATAATTATCGTCGAGAGAAACGCTTTGAAAAATATATAAAGGAGAAACCAAAATGAAAAAAATTATTGCACTTTTACTTACACTCGTTCTTGTCACAACGCTGCTTGCGGCTTGTGGCGGTGATACAACCTCATCTGTCGGTGATCCTGCTTCGTCGGATACTACTCCCACTGTAGAGCCTGTTGACACCCGTATTTTAGCCCTTAAAGGCCCCACAGGTATCGGTATGGCTAAAATGATGGATGATGCCGCAAAGCAGGATAATTCCAAGTATACATTTACTATTGCCGCTCAGCCGACCGAGGCTGTTTCGGCAGTTGCAGGCGGAAAGGCAGATATTGCCGCCGTTCCTACAAACCTTGCCGCTACCCTTTACAAGAGCACCGAGAAGGGCATTAAAATGATCGCTATCAATACCCTCGGCTCGCTTTACATTCTTGAAAACGGAAATACTATAAACTCTGTTGCCGACCTCCGCGGCAAAACTGTCTATGCTACGGGTCAGGGCGCAAATCCCGAGTATGTTCTGAACTATATACTTGAGAAAAATGGTCTTGAAGTAGGTAAGGATGTAACCGTCGAGTTCAAGGCTGAGCACGCTGAGCTTGCCTCTTTAATGGCGGCGGGTAAATGTGTTCTCGGTATGCTGCCTGAGCCGAACGTTTCTTCTGCTATGGCGCAGAACAAGAATCTTCGCATAGCTTTGAACCTTAATGACGAGTGGAACAAGGTCGCTGACGAAAACAGCAAGCTCACTATGGGCTGTGTTATCGTCAGAAATGAATTCTTAGAGGCTCATCCCGAGCAGGTAAAACTCTTCATCGAGCAACTTCGCGAATCTATAAACTATGCTAAAGAAAACCCCGCCGAGGCAGGCGCTCTCTGCGAGACCTACGGCATCGTACCCAAGGCCGCGCTTGCTACCAAGGCTATCCCCAACTGCAACCTTACCCTCGTATCGGGCGCGGATATGAAGCCCGCGATCGAAAGCTATTTCGGTGTTCTGTTTGCCGCCAACCCCAAATCTGTAGGAGGAGCTATTCCCGATGAAGGCTTCTACTTTGTACCCTAAGATATTAAAAGTACTGCTTGCCGCCGCCTTTTGGGCGGCGGTATGGTATCTTGTTGCCTTTATCATCGACAAGGAGATATTTTTGCCCTATCCGCATATAGTGGTAAGACGGCTTTTTGAGCTTTCGGCAAGTGTGAGCTTTTGGAAAACGGTATGGGCGTCACTTATACGGATACTATGGGGCTTTGCAGGCGGAGTTTTTCTCGGCTTTTCGCTGGCGCTCGCGACAAGATATGTACCGTTTATGAAGGTATTCATATCCCCCGCTTTACGCACCGTTCGCGCAACACCCGTAGTCTCCTTTATTCTGCTCGCCTACCTTTGGCTCGACAATGACACTATTCCGATATTTATCGCCCTGCTGATGGTAGTGCCGATAATATGGGAAAATATTTCGGCAGGACTGGGTGCCCTTGACCCCAACCTTTCCGAGATGGCTAGGGTCTACCGCCTTTCGCACCGAAAGACTCTTTCTAAGGTCATTTTGCCTCAGCTTGCGCCCTATTTATATTCGAGCGGACTGACAAGCCTCGGTCTGGCGTGGAAATCGGGTATTGCAGCCGAGGTCATAAGCTATCCTAAAGTGGCTATCGGCAAAGCGATGAACGACGCAAAGGTGGTACTTGACACTGCCGATGTTCTTGTGTGGACGGTAGTCGTGGTTGCACTCAGCCTCATTTTTGAAGGAATCTTCAAGCTTCTTTTTAAAAAAGGAGGGCGAAAGATATGATAAATCTCCAAAATGTTTCGGTTATTTTTGACGGCAAAGAGGTTTTAAGGGATTTTTCACTCACTCTGCCCGATAAGGGCATCGTCCTTATAACGGGCGCGTCGGGCTGTGGGAAAACCACTCTGACCCGACTGATCTTAGGTCTTTTATCACCCGACAGTGGCTCTGTTGAGACAAACGGTGCGAAGATCGCCGCCGTGTTTCAGGAGGATAGGCTTATACCGAGCCTTTCGGCTCTAGATAATGTCGCGCTCGTATCGGACAAAAATGAAGCCGAAAAAAGGCTTTACGATATGGGTCTTGCCGACTCTTTAGGGCTCTATCCCGACGAGCTTTCGGGCGGTATGAAGCGAAGAGTCGCGATAGCCCGCGCACTCGCCTTCGGCTCAGATGTTCTGCTGCTCGACGAAGCCTTTAACGGCATTAACGAGAAGCTCGCAAAAGATATCATCAAAAAAATTGCCGACGAGTATAAAGACAAGCTTATAATCGCCGTCACGCATCAACCCGAATTGTTTACGGAATACCAATACACTAACGTGAAATTATAAAAAAGTAAGGATCGTACGATCCTTACTTTTGATTTTTTAATTATTCATTTCTATCGGCAGTCGGGAATAAAGTTTAGTGTTCTCATAGAGAATACCCGCAAGCCAGTCATTGACACAGCCCTCACGAATTCTCCACTGCCAGTTGCCGCCAAGGGTCGACGGGGTGTTTATCCTGCCCTCGCTGCCAAGACCTAAAAGATCTGCCATCATAAGGATACAGGTGTCGGCGACGCTCATCATAGCCGCCCTCATCATCGCCCAGTTAAAGCCCTCTTCATCATCAACATGAAGGTAGCGGCGCGCCAGCTCTACATCGCTTTTCTCTGCCGTTTCACACCAGCCGTTTATGGTATCATTATCGTGTGTACCTGTGTATACAACACAGTTTTTATTATAATTATGAGGCAGATAGTCGCTTTCCTCTCGAGTATCAAAGGCAAACTGCAGAACCTTCATACCCGGAAAGCCCGATTCCTTTAAAAGTGTTCTGACCTCGGGTGTCATAAAGCCTAGGTCCTCGGCTATTATCGGGAGCTCGCCCGTATATTCTTTTTTAATTTCATTAAACAGCTCTATATCGGGACCTTTGAGCCATCTGCCGTTTTTGGCGGTATCGTCCTCGGCGGGAATCGCGTAAAAGGACTCAAAGCCGCGAAAATGGTCTATTCTTACTATATCGTAAAGCCCCAGCGCGAAGCCGAGCCTTTTTTTCCACCATTTATATCCGTCAGCCTTCATTTCCTCGAAGTTATAAAGCGGATTTCCCCAAAGCTGACCGTCTGCCGAAAAAGCGTCGGGCGGACAGCCTGCTACCAAGGAGGGCCGAAGCTCCTGATCGACCATAAACTGTTCAGGCTCTGCCCAGAGGTCAGCCGAATCTGCCGCTACATATATCGGGATGTCGCCTATTATTTTAATACCGTTTTTATTAGCGTAATTTTTAAGCTTGAACCATTGCTCATAAAATTTAAACTGCACGAATTTACAGAATTCGACCTCGTCGGCAAGCTCGCGCCGAGCCTCACTCAATCTTTCTCCGTCACGCTGCTTAAGGCTCTTATTCCATTCCCCGAGCGGTTTTTCGGGATTTTTACTTTTTATAGCGTAAAAAAGCGCGTAATCATCAAGCCAATAGGTGTTTTTATTGAGAAAATCATAATAATCCTTATCAGGCTTGAATCTATTATAGGCTAAGCGCAACATATCGCTACGGTTTTCATAAAGCTTTCCGTAGTCTATATTATCGGGGTCAGCTCCAAAATCGAAGGAGTCTGCCTCCTCTTTAGTCAAAAGTCCTTCATTTATGAGTATTTCAGGGTCAATAAAATAAGGATTTCCCGCATAAGACGAAAAGGACTGATAGGGCGAATCACCGTAGTTTGTCGGACAAAGGGGCAGTATCTGCCATAAGCTCTGTCCCGACCGTTTTAAAAAGTCAACAAACTCATACGCCTTCTCGCCAAAGGTTCCTATTCCGTATTTTGAACTGAGTGAGAATATCGGCATCAGTATACCGCAGGTCCTCATAAAAACATCATCCTTTAACTGCTCCGGACAGTACGCCCTTGATAATGTGTTTTTGACAAATGATATAGATTATTACTATCGGTATAAGGCATATCATTATAAGCGCCATAGTAGCACCGTAGTCGACTCTGCCGTAGCTTCCCTGCAAAAACTGAATATGGATAGGTATGGTCATATACCTTGTTCTGTCGAGCACTAAATAAGGAAGTAGATAATCATTGAACACCCACATTATCTGCAGGATACCGACCGAGATATAGGTCGACTTCATAATAGGTGCAACCACAGTGAAAAAGGTCTGCAAAGGAGTACAGCCATCTATTGCTGCCGCTTCTTCAATATCCATCGGGATACCCCTCACAAAGCCCGTAAAAAGAAATACTGCCAGTCCCGCGCCGAAGCCGAGATAAATTATAGGTATGGTAAATGGAGTATTCAGATAAAGGGTGTTTGCCGTGCGAGACAGTGTAAACATAACCATCTGAAACGGCACTACCATCGAAAAAACACAAAAGTAGTATACCACTTTTGTAAAAGCAGTGTCAACCCTTGTAATATACCAAGCCGCCATAGAACAGAAAAGCAGTATCAGTCCCACGCTCAGCACGGTGATTATAACGCTGTAGAGCATTGACATATAAAAAGGATAGTTACCGTGGGTTATGCCTCCTATATAGTTTTCTATTCCTACAAATGTGTCCTCGGTCGGACGCTCAAATGGGGTAAGAGTAATGCCCGCGCTCGTTTTGAAGGAGTTCATTAGCACGATAAGTATAGGCAGTACCCACACAAAGCAGAGCGCGGTAAAAAATGCAGTCGGCAGAAGCCTTATCCAGCCGTTTTTTGCTTTACGTCGGTTCATTGTACAGCCTCCTTGCGTGATGTGAAATAAAGCTGACCGAGGGCAATGATAACTACCGCTACAAAGAAAATTACCGCCTTTGCCTGACCTACACCCATATTGGTGGTCGACTCATAGAAGGATTTATAGATATTGAGCGCCAACATCTCGGTTTTATGAGCAGGGTCGCCGTTAGTAAGGGCAAGATTCTGGTCGAAAAGCTTAAAAGAGTTTGTAAGGGTCAAAAAGGTGCATATGGTGATGGACGGCATCACACTCGGCAAGGTTATATGGCGAAGCAGCTGCCAGCCGTTTGCGCCGTCTATCCGCGCCGCCTCAACATATGATGCAGGCACATTCTGCAGTCCTGCTATATAAATTATCATCATATATCCTATCTGCTGCCAGCACATAAGTATGATAAGTCCCCAAAAGCCGTAGGTTGCATTGAGCGCAAGTGTTGTTCCTGCAAAACGGTATATCACACCGTCAAGAATTATTTTCCATATATATCCAAGCACGATACCGCCGATAAGGTTGGGCATAAAGAACACCGTACGGAAAACAGTCGAGCCCTTTATTCCCTTTGTGAGCGCGAGAGCTATTGCAAAGGCGATAACGTTTATAAGAATAACCGATACAACGGTAAAGGAAAGCGTAAAAAGAAACGAGCTGAAAAACTGCTCATCGGAAAATGCCGCTATATAGTTATTCAGCCCTGTAAACTTAATGTTACGTAGAGTTTTAAATCTGAAGAAAGACAGATATATGCCTTGTAAAAAAGGCCATACAAAGCCGATTATAAATGCCGCTACCATAGGCAGCAGAAATATAGGCGAATATCTCTGCACCGCCCGTCTTTGCTGTTTATTTGCAATAGCCGACGGATTTACCCTGTATCTTTTTCCTCTCATCAGATCTCCTCCTCATAATTTAGTATATCTCTCACACTTTTTGTTATACGGCAAGGTTTTTTAATGAATAATTAATAATGAATAATGAAAAATTTCGGTGCCTGCGGCGCATAATATATCGTTTCGCGTAGCGAAACACATTAATTATTCATTATTCACTATTCATTATTCATTCAGCAAGGGGCGGAATATCCGCCCCTGCTGCCCACTGACCACTGCTCACTGTTTAGACAATTCGTATTGCTTTTTCCAGCCGTCAACAAAGGCGGTTTTGACACCGTCCCAATCGCCCGTGCCTGCAGAATATGCGGCAAGAGCGCTGACAAGGTCTGCTCGCCAGGTATCAACGTTCGGTGTATAATTGAATGCCCAGGATACGTTGTATCTTCCCTCTTCCACATAGTCATTCATAATATTGCAAAGTACATTATCTACGTTTTTTGCAGATTTAAAAGGTGATACAAAGCCCATCTCGTCGGCAAGTGCGGTGGTGCCTGCCTCTGAGGTAACTACCCACTGGAGAAATTTAAGGGTAGCCTCGATATCCTCTTCATCGGCTTCCTTATTTACTGCCCAGTAATTCTCGGTACCGCAGCTAAGACCCTGATTTTCATCCTTTATTCCTGTATATATCGGAATAAAGCCGATGTTTTCATCTCCGATAGCCTTAATATCATTGTATGCCCAGGTTCCGTTCTGATAAAAGACGCCTTTACCCTTTGTAAATTCATCTGCCGCATTGACAGCGGTGGTGATCGCGTTTTTATCTACTGTGGAATTGTTGATATAAAGGTCCCATAGATTTTTAAAGCTATCAAGATAGGTTCCCTTTATCGTAGCTGGCTGAGAGGTGATTTTATCCTCTGCAAATTCATAGTAAAGCGGCATATTTGCAAGATGTCCCGAAAATCTCCAGCTTGAAGAGGAGTCAAGCGTAGAGGATGTGAAAGCGGCAAAGCCAAGCTCGTCTTTTCTTGCGGTAATATCCTCAGCTATCCTCTTCAGGTCATCAAAGCCCTTGATATCATCTACAGAATAACCCGCCTCCTGAAGAAGCTTTTTATTGACAATAAGTCCGTAGCCCTCATAAACATAGGCAACACCAAGAACCCGGTCGCCGTCTTTCAGAGCAAAATCATCGCTTGTCAGCTGCTTGTACACCTCGGAATCCTTAAGGTCAAGACAGTATTCTCCCCACGATTCAAGGCCCACCGTCCCGCTGACCTGAAAGAGCGTAGGCATTTTGTTCTTGTCCATTTCTGCAGTGAGCGTCTCTTGATATTTGCCCTCTGCGGCAGTCAGAACATCCACCTTGACGCCTGTCTCCTCAGTATATTTTGCAGCAAGCTTCTGCCAGGCTTCATCCTGCTCAGGTTTAAAGTTCAGATAATAGACCGTTCCTTCTTCATTTTTTGCGCCAAAGCAACCCGCAAAAAGCGTTATAATTACAAAAGCGCAAAGCAAAAGGGATATTAACTTTTTCATATTTTTCCTCCTGATGTTTTTTAATTTCCACCGTTGCGGTGGAGTTTAGTGTAACATTCAATTTATCCCACAGCAACAAAATTCGTTCGTCCTTTTACGGCATAAAATCTCCGCGTTTTATCTGATTTTCCAACAATTTTCAGCTTACGACAAAGCTTTTGGATTTTTATGACAAAACTCTTCTTTTTAAGATAAAAACTTTTTTATCTGATTTTTTTCAAATTTCCATAAAAATCTTTTGTAAAATCTATCGACATCTTGAGTTTTTTTTGATATAATAAAATGAAATATCATTTAATCATGATACCAAAAGGAGCTACTATATGAAAACTATTGCAGACTATTTTGGAGAAAATGTGTTCAGCGAAAGCGTTATGAAGGAACGGCTTCCCGCCGAGACCTTCGAGCTTGTTCGTCGCGCGATCTACAACGGCAAAAGACTTGACTCTGCCGCCGCTGCCGTGGTTGCTGACGCTATGAAGGAGTGGGCTATTGAAAAGGGTGCTACCCATTTCACCCACTGGTTTCAGCCTATGACAGGCTTTACCGCCGAAAAGCATGACAGCTTCATCACCCCTAGTAAAGATGGCAAGGTTATTTTGGAATTTTCCGGCAAGGAGCTGATCCAAGGCGAATCTGACGCTTCCTCCTTTCCCTCGGGCGGACTTCGCTCTACCTTTGAGGCGCGCGGATACACAACATGGGATCCCACATCATTCGCTTTTATCAAAGACAATGTGCTCTGCATCCCCACCGCTTTTTGCTCATATTCG
>JAZNTG010000064.1:0-2284 GCA_045591645.1 Acutalibacteraceae bacterium
TGAATGCGGAAAAAGAGAGCTGAAGGAAGAAACAGGCGCCGTTGCCGAGAAATATATCTTTCTGGGCGAGCTTTATCCCACCCCCGGTTACTGTGACGAGGTAATATATATGTATGCCGCAACAAACCTCTCTTTCGGTCAGCAAGATCCCGACGAGGATGAGTTTTTAGAGATCGAAAAGATCCCCCTTCAAAAAGCAGTCGAAATGATCATGTCAGGTGAAATAAAGGACGCCAAGACCCAAGCGGCTATACTTAAATTAAAGCTCCTTAAAGATAAGGGAGAGATATAAAAAGGAAAGCCCTGCAGTTTCTCTGCAGGGCCGCTTTTATATTTAAGAAAGTCCGTAACCGTACTGTCCGTATGACACTCCGCTGACATTATCATCTATCTTTACAGAGTCTTTAGCAAATTTATTAATGTAAAGTGCGCCTCCGTTTGCACCTTTATTCTTTATGTAGGCGATTTCTCCCGAAGGTGTGAGTATAAACTCTGAAACTTTTTCGGCAACCTTAACGGGCTGTTGCCCATCCTTGCAAAACCAAAGTGTTCCGCCGGTTGTCCTGTCTACCCAATCGGTAATATAAACAGTGGCTTTAATATCCTCAGAATATTCGAACCAGCCTGTATATACATTATCTGCGATCTTCTTTCTATTTACAAAAAATGTTGCGGTTTTAACCGCTTCGTTTCCGCCCTTAAAGTATATGATTGTATCTCCTTTAAATGTTAAGATCTGCGCCCATGCACTAATTTCGCTTTCATACTTTTCGGTCGTTCCGCTCGAAGCCGACAACTTATAAATGTGACTGGCTCCGTCGCCCAGAGAGGTTCCGCAGAAAAATATATTACCGTTGGAATCAAATCTGACCTTACGGGGTATAATGCTAATTTCAGACGGATCAACACCAAATTTTATAACCTTTTTGCCAATAGCCACATAATAGTCATATTGCTCACTGTTTTGAGAATTTGGTATGCGATAAATTATTTCACATCGGTTGCTGTCATATTTTGAAAAAATGTAGTTTTCGGCTAACTTTGTGCTGGTGTTCTTATCATAAAAATAAAGAGTTTGGGTACCGTTGCTGTTCGCAGCGTAGTAGACGCCATTATCATAGAAGCAATGCACATCCTCAACATCGCCAGCTATCTTAACCTCCGCTTTATTGCCTTCTTTACGGTAAAGTTCTCGGTTCTTGATATAATATATTACAGAAAAGTCTATTACTGTATAAATGTCAGAAGCCTCGGAGATTATTTTTTGGGCTTTGGTGCCGTCAAAATGATATATGTCATATTTACCAGACTTTTCTTTACCGTAAAGCAATCTTTTTCCGTCTTTTGAAACCTGCGCAATGAAAGCTACATTTCTGTCTATTTCAGTCGATTTTTTAAGATCACTCCGATAGAGGATGTTATTATTTGTTTTGTATATTACGGAAGAACCGTATTCTTCGAACAAGAACCATCCGACATTGGAAGCGATCTTCACAGCCGCATCTGAGGACTCAACCTTGCGATAGTAAAGATCGGAACGCATAAAATAGAACATACTTTTGCCGTCAACTGACAGTCTGGGCAAGTCATAGTTTATTTTATTCGCAGCCTGCCAAGACTTATTGCTTGACAAGTTATAATACATTAACTTGCCGGATTTAGCATAGGTAATATGACTGTGTGGTTCGGTAGTCTCTACCCCGTTGTTTTTATTCCCGCCATTCTCAGTCTTGCTTTCGGAGTTGCTGTTTTGTGTACTGCTGCTGTCAGTCTTGTTCTCGTTGCCGCTGTCATCGCTGCTAATTTCGGAGCTGTTATCTTCCGCTTTACTGCTTACGATATCGGAAGATATATCCGAACTGCTTGAGACTGTGCCCTTTTCTTTTGAGGAACAGCCTGTAAACGCTATCACAAACAGCACTATCGTTACGAGTATTGCGAATATCTTTCTCATAACAAACCTCCTAAATAATTAGTTTACTATATTATATCATTTAAATATTATACCTGTCAATACTTTTAGTTTCATAATAGAGCTTAAGTCACCGTCACCCCTTAGATCGCTCCCTCCTTTTCGAATCTTCTTCATTAATTAATCATAACCACCCGTCAAACGGGTGGTTTGCACAAGGGCTATAAGCCCATAATACCGACCCGCGTCTCAAGGCGCGGTCTTTCTCTTTGTTCAAGCCTCGCAGTATCCGCAGCTTACCCTCAGTGCTCCGAATATCTGGCAGCTTTTCGGCGAAGTTGATTTCGAGCCTTTTAACACCTTAGGCATTAT